>JAQUCI010000028.1 GCA_028686295.1 Erysipelotrichaceae bacterium
ACATAGTCTATTAAAGAGAACAACTCAGTGAACATTGATATTGGCTCATGCGGATTTATGACGATACCGGCCTGCTTATGGGCGGTTTTAATCTTCGTAATTAGCTGTATTGGGAATTTTGCAGTTTCTGGATGAAAATAGACGATATCAGCACCAGCTTTAATAAAGATATCACATAATAATTCAGGATTACTTGCCATTAAATGAACGTCTATCGGTTTATCGGTGTGATCGCGTATGAATTTGACATCGTATGGACTTAAAGCCATGTTATTGACATAATTACCATCCATAATGTCACAATGAAAGATATCAACTCCAGCTTTGTTCAAATTATCTATTTCTTCAACAAAATGATTAAAGTCGCAGCACATCATACTTGGACATAAAAGAGTATTAGTTTGCATAATATTACCTCATTATATGATCATATACTAACATGAAAACGCTAACATGTTAAGCAACTTCAAAGATGATGATTGGTGAAAAGTATCATCTAGGTTATAATAAAAAAAAGGAGAGAAACAATGGAACTTGTCAATTTTAATCATAATGCTCAAAAAAACATCGATCAACTTTATCCAACAGGAGCTTTTTTAACAGCCGGGGTAATTGATGATGCTAATACGATGACTATTGGGTGGGGGACTATTGGTATTGCTTGGAGTAAAAAGACAATGGTTGTAATGGTAACGCATTCTCGTTTTACCCACCAATTGATCGAAAAATATAAAGAGTTTACTGTTACATTTCCTTACGAAGATATGAAGGAAGAACTGATGATAGTTGGAACAAAAAGTGGTAGAGATCACGATAAATACGAACTGGCAAAACTTTCTTTAGATCAAGGTCAAGCAATTTCAACTCCACATATCGACTGTCATGGCATGACTTTAGAGTGTAAAGTTATATTTAAAAATGAGGTAAGTAAAGAATACCTAGATTCAGCGATATATGATAAAAGATATGCTAAGAGTCAGGATTTTCATACAGTATATTATGGAGAGATAATTACGTCTTATATACATGATAAAAACTAAAAATGTGCTAAAGCACATTTTTATTCATTTGATATCAATTCTTGAACATAACCAACATAATCATCTAATGATATTTTGACTATATCTTTTTGATCACGTAATTTAATCTCAACCTCATTATTTATCAACGCTTTTCCGACCGTTATCCTTATCGGAATTCCGATAAGATCCATATCGTTAAATTTGACTCCCGCTCTTTCATCACGATCATCAAGGATTACTGAGATATTTAGCTTGTTAAGTTCATCGTATATTCTTTCCCCGGTTTCAAGTTGTTGGTGATCTTTAACGTTGATAATCACAACACATACCTTATACGGAGCAACATTCATAGGCCATATCAATCCTTTATCGTCATTGAATTGTTCTGCTAATGCAGCCATACAACGTCCTGGACCTATACCATATGATCCCATCCACACTTCTTGTAATTGGTTGTTTTGATCAAGATACATTAAGTCCATTGCTTTGGCATACTTTGTGCCCAATTTAAAGGTATTACCAATTTCGATACCTTTTTCAAAATGAATGCTACCACCACACTTAATACACTGATCACCTTCTTGGATCAATCTAATATCAGCAATCTTAGATATTGAAAAATCAGCAAGATTGACATTGATATAATGATGATCATTCTTATTTGCGCCAACAATAAAATTATGCATATGCGTTATCTGCTTATCTAAGATGACCGGTATATCTAAGCCAACAGGACCGGCGAAGCCAACACTTGCTTTGGTTATCAGTTCAACCGTTGCAGAATCTGCTAACTCTACTTTAGTTGCATTAAATAATTTTTGAATCTTAACTTCGTTAATATCTTTATCACCTCTGATTAAACATGCAACAACCATATCATCAACACGATATATCATTGTTTTAACAAATTTATTCGCGGGAAGGTTTAGAAAATTAGCTACTTCACTGATTGTTTTAGCGTTAGGTGTTTTAACTAAAGTTAAGGGTAAGTGCTTATCAAATGTAGTAATACTATCGTCTTTGCATTCAGCAATCTCAATATTACAAGCATAACCACAATCATCACAGATAACTAAAGTGTCTTCTCCAATAGGGCTTAATGCTTGGAACTCTTCAGATAATAGACCGCCCATGATGCCGGTATCTGCTTTAACGATCGAATAGTTTAACTTCATGCGATCAAAAGATGCTTTGTAAGCGTCAAACATTTTTTGGTATGAAACATTTAATCCATTTTCATCAATATCAAAACTATAGGCATCCTTCATGATAAATTCGCGAACTCTTATCAAACCAAAACGAGGGCGTGGTTCATCACGGAACTTGTTTTGAAATTGATATAGATTAAAAGGTAAGTCCTTGTATGAGCGTATTTTCATTGAAGCTGCTACAGCGAATAATTCCTCATGTGTAGGTCCTAATACAAAAGGTTTATTAAAACGATCCTTAAGTGAAAACATACTTGATCCAAAACCCTGACGTCTTCCGCTAGCTTCATATACTTCTTCAGGAATCAAAGATGGCATCAATACTTCCTGTGCATTAGTCTTATTCATCTCTTCGCGAATGATCTCACTGATGTTTTGTAGTACCTTTAATCCTAAAGGCATGTACATGTATACACCGCTTGAACTCTTCTTTATCATTCCTGATCTTGCTAAAAGATTACCACTGACGCTATCCTCATCTTTTAAGTTCTCTCTTATCGTATAAAAATAACTGTTTCCTAACTTCATATCATTTACCTCGTTATCTTAATGATTATAGCATATCTTTATTATGATGGTTAATACGATATTTATCATGAAATGATGGTCATTGTTTAAAAAGTTAATAAAGTACGTTATCGTTGAATTATAAGGTGGCTTATGGTAAACTATCATAGGCATCAAAGATGCACATCGCACACTATGGATTCAATGTTCCGTGCCCATTTGGGTTAACATTGATTAGAAGTAGTGGAGGAACAACGGAAGAGAGGTAAATTAAATAATGTCAGTTGTCTCGATGAAAAGATTGTTGGAAAGTGGCGTCCATTTTGGACATCAAACACGCCGCTGGAATCCAAAGATGAAACCCTACATTTATACCGCAAAAAATGGGATCTATATCCTAAATCTTGAAATTTCACTAGATAGAATGGATAAAGCTTATGCTGCAATGAAAGACATAGCCGATAAGGGTGGAAAAGTCTTATTTGTAGGAACAAAGAAACAAGCACAAGCAACGGTAATGGAAGAAGCATTACGTTCAGGATCATTCTATGTTAACCAACGTTGGTTAGGTGGAATTTTAACTAATTATCGTACGATCCAAAAACGCATTCGTCGTTTGCTTGAGATTGAAGAGATGGAAACTAATGGCTCAATCAATATCTATCCTAAAAAAGAGATCGCTCAATTACGTAAAGAAGCTTTACGTTTAGAAAATTTCTTGGGTGGGATCAAAGAAATGAAGAAGATACCTGATGCCGTATTTGTTGTCGATCCTGAAGAAGATCATATTGCTGTAGCTGAAGCTCGTAAGTTGAAAATACCAGTATTTGGTATTGTTGATACTAATACTGATCCTGAATCAGTTGATTATCCAATCCCTGCTAATGATGATGCTGTAAAATCAATCAAATTAGTAGTAAGTCTTATGGCTGATGCTATCGTTGAAACTAAAGGTGGTATCTTAAGTGTGGCTTATCAAGATGATGATACGCTAGAAGATATAACTATGAATGATGTAATAACTAATGTTGTTCAACAAAATGAAGAAAACGAAAGAAGACGTCGTCAAAGAAACGAAGAAAGACGTGCTCAACAAAACAATCGTCGTCCTTATACTCGTCGTCGTGAAGATTATAAGCGTGATTCTGATTCAAAACCAGCTGAAGCAAGTGAAACTGCTAAAGTTGTCGAAACTGAGAAGAAAGTTACAAGACGCGTTAAAAAAGTTGAAGAAACAACTAGTGATAAACCAGTTGTGACTGAAGAAAAAGAATAGGAGTGAAATAATGCAAATTACAGCAAATTTAGTAAAAGAATTACGCGATAAGACTGGCGCAGGAATGATGGATTGTAAAAAGGCATTACAAGAATGTGATGGAGATGTTAGCAAAGCTGTTGATTGGTTAAGAGAAAAAGGAATTGCCAAAGCTGCTAAAAAAGCTGGTAGAATAGCTGCTGAAGGCTTAACTAGAGTTTTGGTAGAAGGCAATAAAGCTGCTCTTGTTGAAATCAATTCTGAAACAGATTTTGTAGCTAAAAACGAAGCATTCATTAAATTATTAGATGATACTACTAAAGTGATCTTGGATAAAGAACCAAAAGATATTGCTGAAGCTGAATCACTAATGATCAACGGTGTTACTGTTAGTGAAGCTATCGTATCTGCGGTTGCTACTATTGGTGAAAAGATAACATTACGTCGTTTTGTCGTCGTTAATAAAGATGAAGCAGATTGCTTTGGTTCATATATGCACATGGGTGGCAAGATAAGTGCTGTTGCTGTTATAAAAGATAGTAAAAATAATGAGGTAGCAAAAGATATGGCGATGCAAGTTGCTAGTATGAGTCCTCAGTTTATCTCACAGGCGCATATGGATGCCGAGTTTATCGAACATGAAAAAAGTATCCAAATGGAGATCATCAAAAATGATGAATCTTTAGCAGACAAACCTGAAAAAGTTATCGAAGGTATCGTAAGAGGCCGATTAAGTAAATCTTTACAAGATATTAGTTTGATCGATCAAGTATATTTCAAGGATCAAGATAAGAAGGTAGCTCAATTTTTAAAGGAAAACAACACTGAAGTTGTGACATTCGTTCGTTATGCTGTTGGTGAAGGTTTAGAAAAAAGAGAAGATAATTTTGCAGAAGAAGTATTGAACACATCATTTTAATATTTAATTGGACACTTAAGCGTGTCCTTTTTTAGAGAGGTAATAAATTTATGTATAAACGGGTACTATTAAAACTAAGTGGAGAAGCTTTAAGTGGCAATGGCAAGAACTTAGATCCAATCATCTTAAACAAGATTGCGAAACAGATCAAGGAGATTTATGAAATGAAGGTGGAAATCGCGATCGTAGTAGGTGGTGGTAATTTCATTAGGGGAAAATTCGCTAATGAAATGGGTATAGATCGTACTCAGGCAGATTATATGGGTATGTTGGCAACTGTTATAAATGCGATGGCTGTTCAAGGTGCGTTAGAGGCGATTAATGTACCGGCAAGAGTACAAACAGCTATTGAAATGAATAAAGTAGCTGAGCCTGTGATCATAAGAAGAGCTATAAGACATTTAGAAAAAGGTCGCATCGTTATTTTTGGTGCAGGTACTGGTAGTCCGTTCTTTTCTACCGATACAACAGCCGCACTAAGAGCTTCTGAAATAAAAGCTGATGTTATATTGATGGCTAAGAATGGTGTTGATGGTGTTTATACGGCTGATCCAAAAATTGATCAAACTGCCACAAAATATGATATACTAAGTTATATGGATCTATTACGCAATAATCTTGCTGTAATGGATGCGACTGCGACTAGTATGTGTATGGAGAATGATATTGACCTTATCGTTTTTGATATGAATCAAGAAGGTAACATTATGAAAGCTGTACTAGGCGATACTTTAGGTACAAAGATCACAAAGGAGTAACTTTATGGTAGAGGAACATCTAAATAAAACGAAAGTAAAAATGGAAAAAGCTGTTAGCATTTTTGAAGCATCATTGAAAAATGTTAGAACGGGAAGAGCAAGCCCTAGTTTACTAGATCATGTAAATGTTGATTATTATGGTATGCCTACTCCACTAAATCAAATTGCTGGCATTAGTGTTGTTGAGGGAAAACAATTGCTGATTAAACCCTTTGATCCTAATTCACTAAAGAATATCGAGAAAGCTATTTTTGAAGCTAATATCAATATAACGCCAATCAACGATGGTACAATGATAAGATTAAATGTGCCGACATTGACAGAAGAAACACGCAAAGAAATGGTGAAGATAGTTCATAAAGATGCTGAAGAGGCTAAGATAAATATTCGTAATATTCGTCGTGAACAGAATGACGCTGTTAAGAAAGATGATTCTTTAACAGAGGATCTAGAAAAAGATGGATTAGAACGCATTCAAAAATTAACTGATGATTTTATCAAGAAAATCGATGAGATAACAGCAGTAAAAGCAAAAGAGGTCATGACAGTTTAATCGTAGCTCACGTAAGTGAGCTACTTTACAAAGGTAACTATGAACAAATTAAGACATGTTGCTATCATTATGGATGGTAATGGTAGGTGGGCTCAAAAACAAAATAAAGAGAGAACATTTGGCCATTATCAAGGGGTAGAAAACGTAAGGAATATAGCTATAAAAGCAAATCAGTTAAAGATTGAGGTATTAACTCTTTATGCCTTTTCAACAGAAAATTGGAAACGGCCCTTGATTGAGGTTAATTATCTTATGAAATTACCTGAAGTTTTTTTTGATCGTTTCCTTAAAGAGTTAATGGATAATGATATTAAGATCGATATGATTGGTGAATGGAAGGGTATCCCTGAGGATACAGCTAATGTGTTAAAAAAGGCGATTGCAAAAACCGCGAATAATAAAGGTCTTACACTTGTGTTTGCTATGAACTATGGTGGTAAGCAAGAAATATTGCAAGCCGTAAACAGCTGTATAAATGATCCTGAACTTAATACTGTGATCACTGAAGATATCTTTAACGATCATTTAGATAGTGGAAAATATCCTGATGTTGACTTGATGATAAGAACAAGTGGAGAATATCGTATTTCTAACTTCTTGTTGTGGAAATTAGCTTATGCAGAGTTTGCTTTTGTTAATGAAGCATGGCCTGAGTTTACACCAGAAAAATTTGAAACAGTCATTTCTGATTTTGACGATCGCGACAGACGATTCGGAGGGATAAAATGAAACAAAGGATAATAACGGCAATTGGTATCATTTTAGCCGTCGTCCCACCAATCCTTCTTGGTGGCATCTATTTACAAGCTTTGTTAGCTCTTTTTGCTTTGGTTGTTATCTATGAATTTCTTAAGGTAAGTATTCTTAAAAACTTATATTTAGTGATGATGATTATCGTGACTTATATATTTTTAAATTTATTTGTAACTACTTCATATTTTTCGCAAACATCAATTGTTTTATTGTTGATTTTGTTTTTGATCAATGTAATATCTGATGATTTTAATATCGAAAAAATCGGTTATATATTTATGTTAAGTTTTTTCACGTTAATGGTTTTAAGAGCATTTCTTGATATTTACCATATTTCAAAATTAATCATCGTTTATCTATTGATCGTGACTTATATAACTGATAGTTTTGCTTATTTTGGTGGGATGCTTTTTGGTAAGCATAAATTAAATCAAAGGATATCACCAAAGAAGACGATCGAAGGTTCAATCATTGGTTATCTTTTTGGTTTAGCGAGCGGTTTGTTTTTTGGTTTAAATTATCTTAAGTTATCAACAACATTAGTTGTTCTTGCCAGCTTAATAATCCCGATATTTTCTCAACTTGGTGATCTTGCGATGAGTTCGATCAAAAGACATTATGGGTGCAAAGATTTTAGCAATATATTCCCAGGACATGGAGGCGTATTAGATCGCATTGATAGTTTAACTTTTAGTTTATTAGTTTTTAGTGTGTTGATCAAGGTGGTTAATTAATGAAAAATATTGCTGTCTTAGGTATTACTGGATCAATTGGATTACAGACATTTGAAGTTATTAAAGAACTTAATAATGAGTTGAGGATAATAGCAATTAGTGCAGGTAATAATATTGATCTTTTAAAAGAGATATTAGATGATTATTTTGTTGAGATGGTTTGTGTAAGGTCAGGTAGTGATGCCTATCAACTTAAACAAATTTATCCAAAAATAGAATTTGTTTTTGGAGATGAAGGACTTATAAAAGTAGCCACATATTCAAAGGCTGATCTAGTCGTGAACGCATTGGTTGGTTTTGTCGGTTTAAGACCAACATTGGCGGCTATCAAGGCAAAAAAGGATGTTGCTTTAGCAAATAAAGAAACACTTGTTGTTGGGGGCAGATTGGTAAAAGATGCTATTGCTGAGTATAAAGTTAAACTACTACCAATCGATAGTGAACATTCGGCGATATTACAAGCTTTGCAAGGTAATGAACATTCTTCTATTTCAAAGTTGATCATTACCGCATCAGGCGGAAGTTTTCGAGATAAAACAAGAGATCAACTTAAAGAAGTATCTAAAGAACAGGCTCTTAAACATCCAAATTGGTCAATGGGTGCTAAGATTACTATTGATAGTGCTACAATGATGAATAAGGGACTAGAAGTGATTGAGGCCCATTGGTTATTTGATGTTGATTTTGATGATATAGAAGTCATCATGCATCCTGAGAGTATTATTCATTCGATGGTCGAGTTTAAAGATGGTGCGATAATAGCTCAACTTGGAACTCCAGATATGCGAATACCGATCCAATATGCGCTGTGTTATCCAAAACGTCCTTATTCTAAAATTAATTCTCGACTAGATATCACCAAAGTGGGATCACTTAATTTTAAAGCTAGTGATCATCATCGATTCCCGTTATTACGATTAGCTTATGAAGTTGGTAGATTACAAGGAAACCTACCAACGATCATGAATGCCGCAAATGAAGAAGCAGTCAGCTTATTTTTAGCTGATAAGATCAAGTTTTTACAAATTGAGGATCTGATTATGCAAGCATGTAGTGAAATACCATTTGTTGCTGAGGTTGATATTGAAGATATTTTCTATTATGATAAGATAGCTCGTCAACTTGTACAACAAAAAGGAGGATATTGATGTCAGTAATTTATTTTCTATTAATACTAGGAATTATCATATTGATTCACGAATTGGGACATTTACTAACAGCCAAATATTTTAAAGTATATTGTCATGAGTTTTCATTTGGTTTTGGACCAAAGCTACTCTCGAAACAAGGGAAAGAAACATTGTATAGTATTCGAGCATTTCCATTTGGTGGATTTGTACGTATGGCTGGTGAAGAAACATTGGAAAATGATGTCGAAGTACCGCTAGATAGGACGCTTAACGGGATAAAGCCATTGAAGAGAATGATAATCTTACTTAGTGGGATAATCATGAACATTATATTAGCAGTAGTTTTCTTTAGTTTGTTGTTAATGATGTCAGGCTACTTCGTGAAGTATCCAGAACCAATAATTTCATCCGTAACTAATGATTCACCAGCTGATCGAGCTGGTATGATTGCTCAAGATAAGATAGTTCAAATAACATTTTCTGATGGCGTAATTATCAAACCAGATAATTTTGGTACAATAGTTCAATATCTACAAGGTTATAATGATGAGGCAGAATATATCATTGAAAGAAACAATGAATTATTAACATTATATATAACGCCTGAATATGATCAATCACAACAAAGATATCTAATGGGCATAACTATGCCAGATATCGAATATAAACCAGTGAATGCGTTTAATGCACTTTATTATGGTAGCATATATACTATCGAAAGAGCTGGTGATATTTTTGAGTCATTAGTAAATCTAATTCAAGGTAGAGGATTTAAAAATTTATCAGGACCAGTAGCTATCTTTCAAATGACTGGTGAAACAATGGAAAGTGCTAAATCTTTTACAGAAGGAGTTTTCTATTTTCTTAATATTGTAGCCATATTGTCATTGAATGTGGGAATATTTAATCTATTACCTGTTCCTATGTTAGATGGTGGTAGAGTCTTGCTTACAGGCGTTGAGTTAATAAGTGGTAAACCATTAAGTAAAAAGCTTGAATATGCTTTGATCAATGCAAGTGCTATTTTGATCATGATGTTGTTTGTCTTTATATTATGGAATGATCTTGTTAAGTTATTTAATTGATAAGGAGATTTAATTATGAAAGTACTAGTAACTGGCGGAACAGGGTTTATTGGTAGTCATACTTGCGTTGAACTGATCAATAATGGTCACGATGTTATCATCGTTGATAATTTGAGCAATTCAAGTCGTGAGGTTTTAAATAGGATTGCGAAGATTACCGGATCAATACCTAAATTTTATAAGGATGATCTTTTAGATAATGAGGCTTTGGATTCGATATTTGAAGAAAACAAGATAGATTCGGTTATTCATTTTGCTGGATATAAGGCAGTGGGTGAATCGGTAGAAAAGCCATTGATGTATTATCAAAATAACGTTATAGCTACATTGAATCTGTTGGATAAAATGGTGAAATACAATGTAAAGCGTTTAGTGTTTAGTTCAAGTGCTACCGTTTATGGAGATCCTGATATGGTGCCGATAGTTGAAACAAGTCGTTTACAACCGACAAATCCATATGGTAATACGAAACTTGTCATTGAAGATATCCTTCGTGATGTTGCTTATGCTGATCACCAATGGCAAATCGCCTTGTTGAGATATTTTAATCCAATTGGAGCTCATTCTAGTGGTTTGATTGGAGAAACACCCAATGGTATCCCAAATAATTTATTACCATATATTGCTCAGGTAGCTACAGGTAAAAGAGAAGAGTTAAGAGTTTGGGGTAATGATTACCCTACGATCGATGGTACTGGCGTTAGAGATTATATTCATGTAGTTGATCTTGCTGTAGGTCATTTAAAGGCCTTGAAGTACATAGATAATCATCCGGGTATTGAAGCTTTCAATCTTGGGCGTGGCGTTGGTTATTCGGTGTTACAAGTCGTCCAGGCTTTTGAAAAAGCTACTGGCCAGAAAATTCCGTATCAGATAATGGATAGAAGACCTGGAGATATTGCGACTTGCTTTGCTGATACGAAGAAAGCTAAAGATTTATTAAACTTTGAAGCTATCTATGATATTGAGCAAATGTGTTCAGATTTATGGAATTTTTATAAAAATAATCCTGAAGGTATCAAAGAGTAAAGGTATGAAGATCATACCTTTTCTATTGAGTAATAATTCACAAATATTTATTAAGATTTAATAAAATATATATATATATTTAGGTTGTTTAGATTTTTTTATGTTATAATCTTATGGGGTAATTATGGAAAAGAATGATCAATTATATCTTTATGCAGAAGAGAAAATAGGTAAAGCTATTTTTTTGTTAGCGATACCTTCTATTTTGTCTTCGTTGATCAATCTTATTTATAATTTAATCAATTCGATTTTTATAAAGATGTTAAATAATACAGCTATGGTGGCTGCGACTACTGTTGGTTATCCAGTAATGACCTTTGTTCATGCTTTTGGAAGTGCTCTTGGTGTCGGTGCAAGTAGTTATCTATCACGACAGCTTGGTGCAGGATCGTATGAGGATTCTAAAAAGACGGTTAAAACTGCTATAACATCTGGGATTATCATATCGCTAGTCTTGGCTATAAGTGCTTTTTTTTGGTTGATGCCCATATTAAAGTTATTGACCGATGATCCTGAAGTTTTGAAGTTTTCTTATATTTATAGTCTAATTACCATCGTTGGTGGGATTACAGCTATCTTGAAACAGATATTAATCGGTTTGTTAAGAACAGAAGGAGACATTGTATTTCCGATGTATGTATTACTAATAAGTGTTTTCTTAAATATCTTTTTAGTACCGATATTGATGTTTGATTGGGGGTTTGATCTTCAAATAGGTGGTGCAGCCTTAGCAACGGTAATCGTTCAGGGAATTTCAGTGATCATCATGTTTGTTAGATTGAGTTATCGTTGTAAATATGTAAAATGGCGGCTATTTGATTTTGGTATTGACAAAAAATCGTTGAGTGAGATAACTAGTGTAGGTTCCGCAGTATTTATGCGCAATCTTTTACCAAGTATTTCATCTGGAATATTTGCTAATTCTGCCAGTCTGTTTGGTACTGCTTTTGTCGCTGGAGTTGGTATTGGTAAAAGAGCGTCACACTTTGCTCTATTTGCAATCCAGGGCATGGCAAACGGATATTTAACGTTTGCTGCTTATAATTATGGTGCCGATAATAAAGATCGGCTTAAACAGTCAATGTCAATGTTGATTAAAAATTTAACCTTATACTCTATTTTAGTTTCGATATTGTTTATAGCTTTTGCACCTGCTATTTGTAGCCTTTATAGTAATGATCCTGAAGTTATAGCTTTTGGTTCTATCATGTTAAAGTTTTATACGATTTCGCTGATCAATCAAGGCGCATACAATATATTGTTGATCGTATTGCAGGCCTTTGGTAGGAATCGAGATTCAATGATGGTATCGATTGCAAGGGGTGCTTTATTTTATATTCCTTTTATTTATTTATTACCTCGCTTTATTGGTCCAACTGGTGTTTATCTTGCCCAACCACTAGCTGATTGGTTAACAGTTTTTACGATTTTGTACATAAGTAGATACATGCTTAAGGAGATATTTTTCGCAAAAGAGATTGATTAGTGTTTGATAATAAGTATAATATTTTAGGTTAGGAGTGGGTTATGGCAAAAAAAGACGATCAATTATTTCTTTATTCAGATGAGAAGATAGGCAAAGCCATATTACTGCTCGCGATACCTTCAGTTTTATCATCCCTGATCAGTTTGATCTATAATCTTATAAATTCGATTTTTGTCGGTATGTTAGACAATACAGCAATGATTGCTGCTATAACTGTATCATTGCCTTTGATTACATTAATTCATGCTTTTGGTAGTGCATTAGGAGTTGGAGCTAGCAGTTATCTTTCGCGTCAACTTGGTGCAAATGAATTTGAAAGCTCGAAAAATACCGTAAAAACTGCTATCACCTCTGGAATCATCGTCTCTTTAGTTATTACACTGTTTGGCATATTTGGTTTGAAACCAACATTGATGTTACTGACAAATGATCCGGAAGTATTAGCTTTTGCTCATATCTATTCGTTGATCATTTATTTTAGTGCTGTAGCAATCAATTTAAAGCTTATCTTTATAAATCTTTTAAAGACTGAAGCTGATATTTTATTTCCAATGTATGTTTTATTGATTAGCGTTGTTGTTAATATTGTCGTATCTCCTTTTTTGATGTTTGATTGGGGTCTAAATCTCGGTATTGTCGGTGCGGCATTGGCAACTGTTATTGCTGATGTGGTTTCGCTTTTAGCTTTATTATGGCGCTTGTGCTTTAAAGCGAAATATGTTAGATGGCAATTTGGAAGCCTTGGTTTTGATCTAAAAGCTTTTAAAGAGATCGTTCATGTTGGCTCGGCTGTTTTTGTTCGTAATTCATTACCAAGTCTATCTACTGCTATCTTTGCACGTTCGGCAGGTTTGTTTGGAACGGCGTTTGTGGCTGGAGTAGGGGTAGGGAAACGTTCATCTACCTTTGCTTTATTTGCTGTTCAAGGTATGGCAAATGGTTTCTTGCCATTTGCTGCTTACAATTATGGAGCTGCTAATAAACAAAGATTGAAAGATTCTATCTTGATGTTAATCAAGGGTATGACTATCTATATGTTTATCATGTCGGTTGTTTTCCATTTCTTTTCACCACAGATATGTTCTTTATACACATCTGATCCTGTTGTTATCGCCTTTGGTAGTGAAATGCTGCGTTTTTATAACATATCACTAATTAATCAAGGTGCTTATAACGTACTGTTAGTGATGTTACAAGCATTTGGTAGAAATAGAGATTCAATGTTAGTTTCACTAGCACGTGGTGTATTCTTCTATATCCCGATTGTTTATTTTCTTCCAAGATGGTTTGGGATGATCGGTATCTATTTAGCACAACCGCTGACAGATTGGTTAACAGTATTTACCATCTTAG
>JAQUCI010000148.1 GCA_028686295.1 Erysipelotrichaceae bacterium
GTCAAAGATTATCAATATGCGCATTCAGGGCTATAAATATCAAGAAATAGCCAGACACTTATCAATAACTAGTAAAGATGTTGATAATGCTATTCAAAAGATAAGAAGAAAGATTAAAACTTATGAATATTGATATATGTGTATATTTAGATAAAAAATGATATAATCTTAATGATTTATTAGTAGGTGATACAGTGGAGAAGAAAGAATTAACAAAATTGATCACAAAGACCTTATTTGCATTATACTTAATCTTTCATAATGGCTTATTCGGTTTTTTATCAATAATAATCGCATGGCCGATTATCATTAGCTTAGGGATTGATCTTTTTCAACGTTATTATAAAAAGGGCAATCTATTTAAAAAGCGTAAGTTATCACAACATGAATTAAATCTTGTTAATAAGATTGAAACTTATCTTTTAACACATGATCAAATATATGTTAATGATAATGTTAGCTTGAGTATAACTAATGATAGTGGTGACATATATAAAGGTCTTGGGGTGTTTTTTGCGGGTGAGTACGTAGCACAATTGTCAGATTTTCAAAGTTATGATCTTGAGACATATCAAACCATCTTAACTGAGATGAAATTTACTGATGAAACTCCTACTAAAGATCAACAACAAGTAAACGCAGAAAGTTTTATAGAGAGTATTAATGAGTATAATACGGATATCGATCATGAAGAAATCTCTAATTATCTATATTTGACATCCTCCTTATTATCTAACATCGATGTTTTAGAAAGAAGAGGAGTAAGCGATCAAAAGAAGACGCGTAAGCTCTACATGTATTACTTGCCAATTTTGATGGATATTCTAGAAAATTATCGAAAGATGAAAGATAATAAGTATGTAATTGCTGATGTTAAACAGATGGAAGAGAAATTGATCAAGACGATCATATTATGTAATGAAGCAATAAAGACTTTATTAGCATCAATGAATGATGATGACTTAATGAATATGTCTGTTAATATGAACACCTTAGAAAATATCTTAAAAAAGGATGGACTTATCAAAGCAGCTGGTATAAATAAGGTAAAGGAATCAGTGAAATGAGTAAGAAGAATGATCTTGAGTTTTTAGATCGATTATTTGAAAGACTTGAGTCAGATGACTTTATCAATAAAACGATCAATGAATTTGGCAAAGAGGTCAAAGAAAGCATTGATAATTCAATCAAGAATCAAGGTTATGATGATCTTTCACAATTAGTTACTAGTAAGATCAAATCAAAACAATCTATGAAACCTTCCACAGTTGATGTTAGCAGTCGTTTTAAACAAGATTATGAAAATCGATTGGAATATATAGTAGACTCATTACAAGTGATAAAGTATGATCCAAAATACCGTGGCTACTATAAAGAAGGGCATCAAGAGGCCTTACAAAAATGTGTATCAATCTTAAGTAATGATAAAACTGGATATGATAAAGCGGAAGATTATATTGACCAAGAACTTATAACTTTTAGTCACAAACATAAAAAAAGAGATAAATTTTTTGAAGGTTATATTGATGGATTACAACTGATGAAAGAAGAGTTGAGGCATTCAAAAGCTTATATGATGGCTAAGGTTAAGAAAAATCTTGTCAAGTAATATGGTTGATGTTATACTGTGTTTGGACACAGGAGGGTGTTTTTTTTAATGGCAAACAATAAGAACAATAAAGTTATATTGACTTGTACGGAATGCTTATCACGAAATTACACCACTACTCGTAATAAAGTGAATCAAAATGAACGTTTAGAGTTAATGAAGTTTTGTCGTAAGTGCAATAAGCATACATTACATCGTGAAACGAAGTAGGAGGATTAAATTATGAAGTGGTTGACATTTGGTGGTATTAAAGAAGAAATAAAGAAGATAAGATGGCCTAAGAAGGATGATATGTTCCGTGATACACAAACGGTGTTGATATTTATCTTTGGGTTTGGTCTATATTTTGTGTTCTGTGAGCTATTTGTAGCCCAATTCTTGCGTTTATTAGGAATAGGAGCATAAAATGGAAGAAAATAGAAAAGAGTGGTATGTAGTAAATACCTATGCAGGACATGAAAATCGCGTTAAGGAAAACCTAATGCGTCGTGTTGAGACAATGGGTATTGAAGAGAATCTTTTTCGCATATTGGTTGTCGAAGAAGAAGAGATAGAATATAAGAATGGAAAAAAAGTAACGAAGATGAAAAATCTTTATCCAGGTTACTTGTTTGTAGAAATGATAATGACGGATGAAGCATGGTATATCGTTCGTAATACACCAGGAGTAACTGGATTCATCGGATCATCGGGCGGTGGAGCGAAACCTTTTCCAGTATCACCGGAAGAGATCGAATCAATATTACAAAGGATGGGCATGAGCGATCGTAAAGTAGTCGTAGACTATAAAGTTGGCGATCGTGTACGCATCCTTAATGGACCATTCTCAGGAATTGAAGGAACCGTTGATTCATTAAATGATGACTCACAAAGTGCAATGGTCTTAACTATCTTATTTGGTCGTGAGACACCAACTGAGATATCATATTTAGATCTAGCAAAGATTGATTAATAAGAATAAAAGACGCTAAATCAAATATTGGACTAAACCAATAAAAATTGTAACAAGAGTATTCTGGGAAACGGGAATACTTTTTAAGTTCAGTAAAATTGATTAATAAAGATACCTGTAAGAAAACGATTAAAGTTTCTAAAGTCAAAGGCATTTAGTATAGTAACTTAAATTTTATTATTACAACCTATTTCTCAGCACTTTTTCTAATATTTACTAAACTTATTTGACTTTATATACTATATAAAAGCTATCAAATGAAATAATGTTTAAAAAGCTCTTAGCTATACCACATATTAATGACTTTCACTTCAATGATTCTCAGATGATCAGGATAGTTACATTTATTTACAGGTTATTTTGGTTTGAAAAACAGTATAAACGATAATCTGAAAAAATCTTATGTAAACATTCTAAAATGGTCTTCGATAGTTTTTGGTAGCACTGCAATACTGTTAATAGTAATTGATATTATGAAACCAATGAGAATGGGTTGTTAAGTTATTTGTAATTATATTTTGCTTGATCGCTCATTCAAGTACCGAATAAAAAAACCAGCGATCATGTTAAAGGCTGGTTTTTTTATCTTCTTGTCTTTTATTTGCTCTTATAAAGCGTTATACTAAATAAGAAAGAGAGGGGATTTTATGTATAAATATGAGTATATGAATAAAGTAGTGGAGTTAATGGATAGGATCTATGAAACTCAACAACCGGTTA
>JAQUCI010000029.1 GCA_028686295.1 Erysipelotrichaceae bacterium
TAAATATTAGTATTGACCGTAAGCGCAAGATACTATCTACTATCTTATTTAAAGGTGTAGGTCTTGGCTTGAATTATGAACACAATGAAAATGCCTTTGATACAACATCTTTTAAGACATTTTTATCGGCGTTAAACCTTGTAAGTAATGATGAGTTTGAAGTTGATGGTGATCAAAGAGAATATTTAAACTTGTATATATTATTGTACACTGCCTTTTTTGGTAGTTATGAAGAAATAGTAAACACACTTCAAGCCGATAAGGTAAGAACCACTAATGAAGCTTTATTATCTATTTATGAGAACCAAAGATCTGATGAAGTACCTACTTTAGATGGTTCGATAAGTGTAATGAATGCTAAGTTCTTTGATCATCGTCGTTATGATCTTACAAAGGCTGGCCGTTATAAATTAAATAAAAAATTGGGGATCGTCGATCGTTTAGAAGGGGTTTATCTTGCTGAGGATATTCATGATGCAGCAGGTGAAGTGATCGTAAGGTCGGGAACATATGTTGATCGTAAAGTTCGCGATTTATTACGTAAAGAATTAAGTAAAGGCACTCATATGTGTGCTTTCCCTATAAATCATCTATTCTCTCATCCTGATAAGGTTGTTGTATCGAGCAAGAACACAGCTGTTTTATTAGGTAGAGTCTTAGCTGAGGATGTTCAACTAAGTAAGCAACTTCTTGAGAAGGGAACTGTTTTAACTAAGGAAGATGTTGATGCTATTAAAAAGGATGCTACAGATGTTAGCATCTATGCCAGCATCATTGCTCGTGAAGTTGTTTTGACTAAGGAAAATGTTAGAAGCGTGTTAGATTATGGACAACGTTTGTTTGTGGTTGGCCGTGTACTTAATAAAAATGAAGATGTCTTATATAATGATAAACTTATCGCCATGAGATATTTGCCCGATTATGAAGTAGCTCGTTTTACTGCTGCTGAAGAACAGGCAATCGTAGATGCAGTAAATAATAAAGAAACAATGACCGTGTGGTTGGTTGGGGCAGCTGTTCAACAATTGTATGTTCGTAATGATGTAGAAGATGGACACCGTGTTAAAGTTATCGCTACTGATCCATTGATTAATAAGAAGACGATCATGATATCTGATATGTATGCTTTTTATTCATATCTATTAAACTTATTAGATGCTGTTGGAGATGTTGATGATATAGACCAATTAGGTAATCGTCGAATTCGTACTATTGGGGAATTGATCCAAAATCAATTTAGGATTGGTTTATCTCGTATGGAAAGAGCCGTTAAAGAAAGAATGTCCATTTCCGATCTTTCTACTTTAACGCCAAAAAATCTAACTAATATCAGACCGTTAACGGCTGCGATCAAGGAATTTTTCTCAAGTAGTCAATTATCGCAATTTATGGATCAGGTTAATCCATTAGCAGAATTGACTAATAAACGTCGTATATCGGCTTTGGGTCCTGGTGGATTAACTCGTGAAAGAGCTGGCTTTGAGGTTCGAGATGTTCATACATCTCACTATGGGCGTATTTGTCCAATTGAAACACCTGAGGGGCCAAATATTGGGTTGATATCCAATCTGACTTCTTATGCACGGGTTAATGAATATGGTTTTATTCAAACGCCATATCGATTAGTTGAAAACGGGAAAGTATCTGAAGAAGTCGTTTATTTATCAGCTGATGATGAAGAAGATTATATCATTGCTCAAGCTAATGAAGTCTTAAATGGTGAACTAGTTAATGAAGAAGTTGTTGCACGTCACAAAGGTGAAACGATCATAGCGGATAAAAAAGACGTTGAATTAGCCGATGTTAGCCCTAAACAAATCGTTTCGGTCGCTACTGCTTGTATTCCGTTCTTAGAAAATGATGATGCTTCGCGTGCTTTGATGGGCGCCAACATGCAAAGGCAAGCTATTCCATTATTAAAACCTTCTTCTCCATTAGTTGGTACCGGTGTTGAATATCGAGTAGCGAAAGATTCAGGCAGTGGTATAACTGCTGAGGGAGATGGCGTTGTTTCTTATGTTGACGCAAATAAGATAATAGTTGATGAGAAAAATGGACAACGTGAGTATCGTTTATCAAAATTTAGACGATCTAACTCTGGTACTTGCATCAATCAACATCCAATCATTCGCCGAGGCGAAAAGATTGAAAAAGGTGATGTTTTAGCTGATGGACCAGCTATGGAAAATGGTGAACTAGCACTTGGACAAAACGTAACTGTAGCGTTTATGACTTGGTATGGTTATAACTATGAAGATGCTATCATAATGTCTGAAAGATTAGTAAAAGAAGACGTTTATACTTCGATTCATATCGAAGAATATGAAATCGAAGTTAGAGAAACGAAATTAGGTCCTGAAGAGATTACAAGAGATATCCCCAATGTCTCAGAAAATTCATGCCGTCATCTAAATGCTCGTGGAGTTGTTATGGTTGGCGCTGAAGTAAAAGAGGGAGATATCTTAGTTGGTAAGGTTACTCCAAAGGGTCAAAGTGAAATATCACCAGAAGAAAAACTCTTATTAGCTATATTTGGTGAAAAATCAAGAGAAGTTAGAGATAACTCATTGAAGGTTCCACATGGTGGAGCGGGTATCGTTCAAATGGTTCGTTTCTTCCGTCGGGAAGATGGACATGAGTTGCCACCTGGAGTAAATGAAGTTGTAAAAGTGTATATCGTTCAAAAACGTAAGATATCTGAAGGTGATAAAATGGCTGGAAGACATGGTAATAAGGGTGTAATATCTCGAATATTACCGGTTGAAGATATGCCGTTTATGCCGGATGGTACGCCAGTTGATATAATGTTGAATCCATTTGGTGTCCCTTCACGTATGAACATTGGTCAGGTTCTTGAGATTCATCTTGGTATGGCTGCTAAAAAACTTGGTGTTAAATTTGCAACGCCAGTATTTGATGGCATTAACAATGAGGAATTGCAGTCGATAATGAGAGAAGCGGAAAGTACACCTGATGGCAAAATGGTGTTATTTGATGGTCGGACGGGTGAACCGTTTGATGAAAGAATATCAGTTGGTGTTATGTATATGATCAAGTTAGCTCACATGGTTGATGATAAATTGCATGCTCGGGCAACAGGTCCATATTCATTAGTTACCCAACAACCATTAGGTGGTAAGGCCCAAAATGGTGGACAACGTTTTGGTGAAATGGAAGTTTGGGCACTTGAAGCATATGGAGCCGCTTATACCTTAGGTGAAGTTTTAACGATCAAATCGGATGATATTGTTGGTAGGACTAAAACCTATGAAGCCATCATTAAAGGAAAAGATATTCCTGCACCTGGTGTACCAGAATCATTCCGTGTATTAAAGCATGAACTACAAGCTTTAGCCATTGATGTTAAGATGTTGGATAAAGATGGCAGAGAGATAGATATCAAAAAGATGGAAGCAGAGGAAGTTAAACAGATCGCAGCTGTTGAAGAAGAAATTCAGCAAGAGGTTGTGGTTGATAACGCTGCTGATGATGATCTGCCTGAAGCTATCGTTGGCTTTGGTGATGAAGATTACAGTGAATATGAGAATGAAGAGTAAGGAGGCATAGAGTATGAGTATTAATAATTTCGCCTCGATGCAAGTAGGCTTAGCATCACCAGAGAGAATCCTTGAGTGGTCACATGGTGAAGTAAAGAAGCCAGAGACTATCAACTACCGATCACAAAAGCCTGAAAGAGATGGATTGTTTTGTGAGCGGATATTTGGACCATCGAAAGACTGGGAATGTTATTGTGGTAAGTACAAGAAAATTAGATATCAAGGAGTGATATGTGATCGTTGTGGTGTGGAGATTACTAAATCAAGTGTAAGGCGCGAGCGAATGGGTCATATCGAATTAGCAGCTCCTGTTGCTCACATTTGGTATTTGCGTGGTATTCCATCACGGATGAGTTTGTTGTTGAATATGACACCAAAATCATTGGAGGAAGTGGTTTACTTTGTTTCTTGGGTTGTTACTGATCCAGGAAAGACAAAATTAGAATATAAACAGGTTATATCTGAAAGAGAATACCGTGAAGCTAATGCTATCTATGGTTATGGATCATTTAAAGCTGAAACAGGTGCTGAAGCAGTTAAGACGTTGCTTGAACAAATCGACTTAACAAAAGAAAGAGCGATCATTACTGATGATCTTAAAGGCGCTCAAGGGGATAAACGAAAGAAGTTGATCAAACGTTTAGAAACAGTTGAGGCTTTTATCAATTCAAGTAATAAGCCAGAGTGGATGGTATTGACGGTCTTGCCGGTAATACCACCAGATTTAAGACCAATGTTACAACTTGATGGTGGGCGTTTTGCGACAAGTGATCTTAATGATCTTTATCGTCGAGTAATCACAAGAAATAATCGTTTAAAGAAATTATTAGAGTTAGGTACGCCCAATATTATCGTTCAAAATGAAAAGCGTATGTTGCAGGAAGCTGTCGATGCTTTGATCGATAATGGTCGTCGTAGTAAAGCGATAACTGGCGCAGGCGGTAGAGCCCTTAAATCTTTATCACATAGTTTAAAAGGTAAACAAGGACGTTTCCGTCAAAATCTATTAGGAAAGCGTGTTGACTTTTCTGGACGTTCAGTAATCGCTGTAGGTCCAAATTTAAAGATGTATGAGTGTGGATTACCAAGAGAGATGGCGATCCAATTGTTTAAACCATTTGTGATCAACGAGATCGTAAATCGTGGTGTAGCAAGTAATCCAAAAACTGCTGAGAAGTTGATCGATCGTCAAGATGCTCGCGTTTGGGACATTGTTGAAGATATCGTCGAGTCTCGTCCTGTATTATTAAATAGAGCTCCTACATTACATCGTTTAGGAATTCAAGCTTTTAAACCGAAACTTGTAGAGGGAAGAGCGATAAGATTACACCCACTGGTAACTCCAGCATTTAATGCTGATTTTGATGGTGACCAAATGGCGGTACATGTACCCTTATCAGAAGAGGCCTGTGCTGAAGCTGAAATCTTAATGCTTGGATCTAATAACATTCTTGGTCCAAAAGATGGGAAGCCGATCGTTACGCCATCACAAGATATGGTTTTGGGTAATTTCTATTTAAACATGGAAGAGACAAAAGCTGAATTCTTTGCTAAAGCTAAACAGTTTGAAGATCTTAATGAATTAGAAGAAGCAAAATTATGGCATAGGTATGGAGAAAGTGAAGGCTCTATCTATCGTAGCGCTAATGAAGCACTGATAGCTTATGAGAATAAGAATGCTCATCTTCATACTCGGATAGCTGTTAAAGCATCGTCATTAAAAAAATCAACCTTTACGGCTGAACAAAATGGTAAATTGTTGATCACGACGATCGGCAAGTTAATCTTTAATGAGATATTCCCTAGTGATTTCCCATATTTGAATGAAGCTAATGCGTCTGATTTTATTAAGACCCCTGATCGGTATTTTGTAGATTATAATACCGATATTAAGGCATATATTGAAAATATGCCGATAAGTAAAGACTTCAAAAAAGCGAATTTAAGCTTAGTAATCGCTGAAGTATTTAAACGTTATCGTAATGAGAGAACATCACAAATCTTAGATAAGATCAAGGATATGGGATTTAAGTACTCAACTGTTGCTGGTATTACAGTTTCATTGAGTGATATCAATGTTGCTCCTAATAAATATACGTATATTGAAAAGGGAAAAGATAAAGCTAATGAACTTAATCGACTTTACCAAAGAGGTAAATTGACAGCTCCAGAGTGGGAAAGACATCTAACTTCACTATGGGGTGGTATTAAAGATAGTATTGGGAAAGAAGTCATGGATAATTTACCTCGTAAAAATCCTATAAATATGATGGCTGTCTCAGGTGCTCGTGGTAATTCTTCGCACTTTACTCAATTGGCTGGTATGCGTGGTTTGATGGGTAAACCAACACAGTCTAAATCAAAGAAAGAATACCAATCTTCAATCATTGAGGTGCCTATCTATTCATCATTTAGAGAAGGTTTGAATGTGTCCGAGTTCTTTATTTCAACACATGGCGTTAGAAAAGGATTAACTGATACAGCATTAAAGACGGCTGAATCTGGTTATTTAACAAGACGTTTAGTTGATGTTGCCCAGGATGTGATCATAACCGAGGAAGATTGTGAGACTGATCGCGGTTATCTTATAGAAGCTTTAGTTGATCACAAAGAAAATTCAGTGATTGAAAGTTTCTATGATCGTATTGTTGGACGCTATGTTAAAGAAGATGTTTATGATCCAAATACTAATGAATTGATCATAGCAAGCGATGAGTTTATCGATGATGATATAGCGACTAAGATCGTAGATGCAAAAATCGAAAAGATTTACATTCGTAATATCTTTACTTGTGATTCTACCTATGGTGTATGTAAGAAGTGTTATGGTCGTAATATTGCAACAGGTAAGATTGTTGAAGTTGGTGAAGCTGTTGGTATAATGGCTGCTCAATCAATCGGTGAACCAGGAACGCAGTTAACCATGCGGAACTTCCATACTGGAGGTGTTGCTGGTGGCAGTGATATCACGCAAGGTTTGCCTAGGGTTGAAGAATTATTTGAAGCTAGAGACCCTAAGCATCGTGCTACGATAGCTAAGATCAGTGGAGAAATAATTGAGATTAGTGAAAATGAAAACAATAATGGTTATAAGATCATGGTCGCTAATGAGAATGAAACGATCGAACATAAGACTGATCATAATCAAACCATAAGATCATGGTTAAAAGTTGGCTCAATGGTCAACGCAGGTGATAAACTTACTGAAGGACCGGTAGCTCCTAAGGAATTACTAGAAGTTGCTGGAGTGAATACTGTTCATAACTATATTTTGAAAGAAGTACAAAAAGTATATGGCGCACAAGGAATTGGTATTTCTGATAAACATATCGAAGTTATCATCTCGCAAATGTTGAGAAAGGTTATCGTTATCAACCCTGGTGATTCTAACTTGAGTGCAGGTATTCAGATCAGTTTACCTAATATAACTAACCTAAATCGTGATATATTACTTGAAGGTAAGAATCCAGCAACATTTGGACCAACATTGTTAGGTATTTCGAAAGCTTCAGTTGAAACAGATTCCTTCTTATCGGCGGCTAGTTTCCAAGAAACAACAAAAGTATTAACGGACGCTGCTGTAAAAGGAAAGGTTGATCGTTTACTTGGTTTAAAAGAGAATGTTATTATAGGTAAAATGATACCGGCTGGAACTGGATCAAATGCAGATAGAGCATCAACAAAAGCAATCATTGAGTTAGCTGCACAGTTAAGAGCAGAGCGTGAAGCGCGCAATTTTAAAGAAGAAGATGTTATGCTGGAAGACGGTGATAACTACGATGAAAATGCGATAATAGTTGAAGAGAAACCTGCTGTAGAAACGCAAGAAGAAATAAGCGATTAAATTATAAGGCCTTCGGGCCTTTTTTCTTATGGTTTGATTTATTGAAAGTTTACATTTTGATGTAAATAAATGAAAATAGACTTGACAATATTTTCATTAGTGACTATACTTAGAACATATTTTAAGGAGAAATATTATGAAAAATCTAAGATTACTTGTTATCATGGCTTTAGTCTTAGCTTTATTTACAGGATGTAGTTCTAATGCCCCATCCGGTGATGAAGTTGATGAAACTGCTAAAGTCGTTAATATCGCTACTGATATCGATTTGTCATCAATGGACCATCACATTGCGACAGATGGTACATCATTTATTGCTATAAACTCTTGTATTGTAGGTTTAACTGAACTTGACGCAAGTGGAGTAGTCCAACCTGAATTAGCTGAATCATGGGATGTTGCTTATAACGACGATGGTTCAACTGTTTATACTTTTCATTTAGCTGATGCAAAATGGAGTAATGGTGAAATGGTAACAGCGGATGATTTTGTGTTTGCTTGGCGTCGTTTAGCTGATCCTGCAACGGCAAGTCAATATAACTTTATTATTGAAACGATTACGCTTAAAAACGCGTCGGCAGTTGTTGCCGGTGAGTTACCGCCAGAAGAATTGGGTGTAAGAGCATTAGATGCTAAAACATTAGAAGTTACTCTTGATCTTCCTGTTAACTTCTTCTTAGGTCTTATGGCATTTCCAACATTTTTCCCTCTGAATCAAGAGTTCTTTGAAGCTCAAGGTGATCAATATGCATTAAGTCCAGCGAATTTACTATATAATGGACCGTTTGTGATGGAAGAATGGGTTTCTGGTAATAGTTTCTCATTTGTAAAGAATCCTGATTACTTTAAAGCTGAAGATATCATGATTGATGGATTAAATTTCCGCTTTATCAATGATACACAGTCAGCTATGTTAGAATTTGAATCAGGAAATCTTGATTATGTTCGTTTAACTGGTGAATTAGTTGGTGCGTACAAAGATGATCCTTCATTTGTAGAAAGATTACAAGGTTATCTATGGTACTTATCTGTAAATGTCGCCGACGAAAGCATCGATAGTGTTAATTTGCGTAAGGCGATCTCATTAGTTATTGATCGTGATTCAATCGCTGCTAACATTTTAAAGGATGGTTCGATCGCTGCTGATGGCATAGTTCCTAAACAGTTGGCAGTAGGACCTGATGGCAAAGATTATCGTGAATCAGCACCAACATTTGTTTCTACTGATGTTGAGCAAGCAAAGGCATTGTGGGAAGCCGCAAAAGTTGATCTTGGTGTTGATACACTAGAAATTGAATTGTTATTTGAAGATACTGAAGCAAGTAAAGCTGTTGCTGAATTTATTCAATCAGAGATTGAAACTAATTTAGAGGGATTGACAGTCGCGCTTAAGAGTCAACCTAAAAAATCACGTTTGGAGTTAATGCGTAATGGAGACTACCAATTAGGATTAACTCGTTGGGGTCCTGATTATGCTGATCCTCAAACTTATCTAGATCTATTCTTATCATTTAATAATAACGCTGGATATGATAACCCAGTATATGATCAAACAGTTCTTGAAGCAACGACTGGCGTAACAGCTCGTGATGCTGAAGCTCGTTGGGAAATGCTAAAAGAAGCTGAGAGAATCTTATTAGAAAACGATTGTGCTGTAATACCTATTTATCAAAATGGTGGAGCTTTAATGGTCAGTACTAGAGTACAAGGAATTGAATTGCATTCGGTTGGAATCGATAGTTTCAAACGTGTAACCCTTGACTAAAAACTGAGTTTCTACAGATAAAAACATTACAGCGTTACCGCTGTAATGTTTTGTCTGATAAAAGGAGAGAAAATGGGAAAATACGTTTTAAAAAGAATAGCTATATCATTATTAACATTATTGGCGATATTATTTATCTTGTTCTTAATGCTTGAATATATGCCAGGATCACCATTTAATGATGAGAAACTAACAGAAGCACAAAAAATATTGCTTTACGCAAAGTATGGACTTGATCAGCCATTTTTTATAAAATTTTTTAATTATGTAAGTAAGATGATAACTGGAGATTTTGGTGTTTCATATACGATCAATATGAATTTTGCAGTTGGCGATATGATAGCTAGCAGATTACCGATTACTATCAAATTAGGATTACAAGCGATCACGCTTGGTTCGTTAATTGGTTTGTTGTTAGGAATTGTGGCAGCTATTAAACATAATACATGGATTGATACAATAACAGTCATGATCTCGACTCTTGGTGTTAGTGTACCATCTTATGTATTTGCTCTGGGACTTGCGTATTTTGTTGGTTATAAACTAGGATGGTTTCCAATCTTATATAATATGAGTAAAGCATTTGAATCATCAGTTCTGCCTACCCTAGCTTTATCAGTGTTTACGATCGCTAATGTCGCGCGTTTTACAAGATCAGAAATGATCGATGTGTTGGGTTCGGATTACATTAGATTAGTTCAATCAAAGGGTGTTAAAGAATGGAAACTGATATTAAGACATGCCTTACGAAATGCTTTAATTCCAATCGTAACCGTAATTGGTCCATTGATGGTTGGATTATTAACCGGAAGTATGGTAGTTGAGAAGATTTTTGCGATTCCCGGTATTGGATCATTGATGGTAAATGCAATCCAGATGAACGATTATAATGTCGTAATAGCGATTGCGTTTGTCTATAGTTCGTTATATATTTTTACGATGTTGATCGTGGATATCTTATATGGGATCATTGACCCTCGAATTAGAATTGCAAAGGGGGGAAGTTAGATGACATTAGAAGAAATGAAAGAATATGAATTCTTGGATGATGATTTTAAGTTTGCACATAATGAAAATGAGCACCTAATAGATAGATCATATAGTTCTACATCTTATCTAAAAGATGTGTTGGCTAATTTTATGAAAAATAAGGGAGCCATCTTTGGTGTAGTAGTAGTTGTTCTGATCATTATCTTAGCGATAATAGGTCCATATTTAAATGATCATACATATAAATCAATTTTGATCGAGCAGGCATCATTACCGCCAAGAGTTCCGCTTTTAGAGAAATTAGGAGTATTTGATGGAATTCGTAATGGTGTTAACTTGTATGTTGAAAGAGGATTTAGTGATCTATATTACTGGTTTGGCAGTGATACACAAGGTAGAGATATTTTCACAAGAGTGTGGGAAGGAACAAGGGTATCATTGATAATCGCTTTTACAGCTGTAATTATTGACATAATGATTGGAATGGTATATGGATTGATATCGGGCTATTTTGGTGGCAAGATCGATATCTTCATGCAAAGATTTGCGGAAATATTAAATGGAATACCGCAACTTGTCATCGTTACATTACTTGGTCTTGTTTTACCGCCTGGGATAGTATCGATCATTTTTGCTTTAATGATCACTGGTTGGATTGGGATGAGTAGGATTTCTCGAGCTCAAGTACTTAAGTTAAAAGAACATGAGTATATACTAGCATCTAAAACATTAGGTGCTCGTGATTTTGCGATAATCTTTAAAGACATATTGCCTAATATATTTGGACAGATCATTATCATGAGTATGTTCTCAATACCAAATGCGATCTTTATGGAAGCTTATCTATCATTTGTTGGACTTGGTGTACCAGCTCCATTGGCTTCATTGGGTTCGCTTATAAATGAGGGTTATAAATCAATAACCGTAATGCCTCATATCATTACAAGTTCCATTGTCGTTCTTGCGTTATTAATGTTAAGTTTTAATTTATTCGCGGATGGACTACGTGATGCGTTTGATCCAAAAATGAAACAGGTTTAGGAGGTATAGGATGAAAGTAAAAAAACAAAGAGTGTTATCCATCCGTGACTTGAATATCTCCTTTGCAACTGGAAGTGGAGATGTTAATGCGATTCGCGGTGTTCGATTAGACCTTTTTAAAGGTGAAACTTTGGCTATCGTAGGTGAAAGTGGTAGTGGTAAATCCGTAACTGTTAAAGCGATCATGGGTATTCTTGATAGTAACGGTACGATAGAAAGTGGATCGATAACATTTGATTATGAAGATAAAGGTGAGTTAAAAAGTGTTGATCTTGTTCAGATGACGCCAAAAGAAATTCGTTATCAAATTGCTGGAAAGAAGATAGCAATGGTATTTCAAGATCCAATGACATCATTAGATCCTACGATGAATATTGGCAAACAGATCATGGAAGGAATGCTTGAGCATGAGGATTTAAGTAGAGACCAAGCTAAGGATAGGGCTATAGAACTTTTATCATTAGTTGGAATAGATGAACCGTTAAAGAGATTAAAACAGTATCCTCATCAATTATCAGGAGGTATGCGTCAAAGGGTCGTTATCGCGATCGCACTTGCATGTAATCCAGATGTATTGATCTGTGATGAACCAACTACTGCTTTAGATGTGACAATTCAAGCTAAGATTTTAGAGCTGATCAAGGATATTCAAAAAAGAAGTAATATTTCTGTTATATATATAACACATGATTTAGGTGTAGTTGCCAAGGTTGCGGACTATGTAGCAGTCATGTATGCTGGTAAGATCATTGAAAAAGGCAATATTGATGAAATATTCTATGATCCAAGACATCCATATACTTGGGGTCTATTAAGTAGCATGCCTGATATTGATACTGATAGTAAGCGTCTATTTGCGATATCTGGTAGTCCACCTAATTTGTTAGAGACTGTACCCGGTGATGCTTTTGCTCCCCGTAACCCATATGCTTTAAATATTGATTTCCGCCTTGAACCTCCTATGTTCGATGTCGGGGGCCAACACCGGGTCAGTAGCTGGTTATGCCATTCTAATGCACCAAAGGTAGAAATGCCAATACAGCTTAAGAGGCGAATAACTAAAATGTTGAAGGAGGAAAAAGACTATGTCTGAAATAAAACCGTTACTTGAAGTAAGGGGCCTTAAACAACATTTTAAGATAAACAGACGTTATACTGTTAAAGCTGTGGATGGCATAAGCTTTATGATATATCCAGGGGAGACATATGGACTTGTTGGTGAGAGCGGTAGTGGGAAATCAACAACAGGTAGATCGATCATTAGACTTTATGATCCCACAGCTGGTGAAGTTATCTTTGATGGTGAAAACATCAGTGGAGTGCTAAATGATGATCAACAACGGCATCTTCGCCAGAATATGCAGATGATATTTCAAGACCCAATGGCGAGTTTAAATCCACGCAAAAAAGTGAGTGAACTTATTGCTCAGGGATTACATATTCATAAACTATATTCATCTTCAGCAGAGATTGATAAAAAAGTAGAAGAAATGCTTGAAAAAGTAGGATTATCTAAAGAACATGCTACCCGTTATCCGCATCAATTCTCTGGTGGGCAAAGACAACGTATAGGTATAGCAAGAGCATTGATCATGAATCCTAAGTTAATAATCGCTGATGAAGCGATATCAGCGTTAGATGTGTCAATTCAAGCTCAGGTAGTCAATCTAATGAAAGATATTCAAGAAGAATTAGGTACTACATATTTGTTTATTGCTCATGACTTATCGATGGTCAAATATATAAGTGATCGTATTGGTGTAATGCACTTAGGCCATATTGTTGAAACGGGTACTACCAAAGAGATATTTGAAAATGCGATACACCCTTATACAAAATCATTGTTATCAGCTATCCCTCATCCTAATCCGAAAGTTGAGAAGAGAAGGATAGCAATGGTATATGATAAAGATAAGATGAATGTGGATTATCTAGTAGGAAAGGTACATCAATTATCTTCGACTCATCAGGTATTAGCGACTGAAGAAGAATTTGCAAAATGGAATTTAGCTATCACTAATTAATCGTGATAGCTTTTAAAATTTATTTCCGTGGTAATAATATTTTCCCGTTATAAAAATAACCAAGCGATATCTTTTTGATTGAAGTTTAAGATTAAATCATAGAAGGTATCGTTATTCCCACACCACACTTTTTACACAATCGTTTTTGTCTTAGTGTCAAATAAGTGTGGAATAAAGTGAAGAGATAAAACTATAGAAAAGTAAGAAGTGAATTCAGTTTTAGTTTATTTAGGGTGGTTAAAGATTTTTAGCCAATTAGAAGTAGAAGACTTGT
>JAQUCI010000030.1 GCA_028686295.1 Erysipelotrichaceae bacterium
GTGTTGTTGTTTTCAAAACCATAGACATCAAAAGTATTTAAGACAACAAGATTATCAAAGTTCTTCATTGCCATATTAAAGGATATTATTGAAAATACAATTACGACGATAGCTAGAATTTTCTTCATGGTACTAATGAACCAAACCCTTTGTTAGCACAATAATGTCATAAATGTCTGAATTTTGCAATAATTTTGAAATAAAATAGATTTTTCGACCTTCATATCATGCATATTAATAATTATTTTAACTTTAAACAACTACATTCATTACTAATAAGAATGATACATGAGTTATACAAAAAGTCTGACTCATTAAATGAATCAGACTCTATTATGATGAAATAATTAGTAAATTTATTTACCCAATCTTCGTTGGAAGTATTTTACTACTTCAACCATTGGAATCATGAAGAACGCCAAGCTAATCGCTACTGCATATTCTAATAAGCTAATAGCTTCAAATTCAAACACTTCAGCAAAGAAAGGAACATAGATAACAATCGTAGTTAAGATAAAGGATAATACCATTGCTCCAAATAAATACCAGTTATGTGTATCCATATGGAAGATTGATTTACGTTGAGAACGCATATTATATGAATGGAAAATTTCCGCCATTGATAATGTTAGAAATGCCATTGTCATCCCATCTGGACTATTTGCGATCTCCCATACACCTGATTCTATATAATGCCCTACAAAATATGCCGTTACTGTTACGATACCAATAAGGATACCTTGATATACGACATCGAAGCCGAATCCATGTGAGAATATCCCCTCTTTACTATCTCGTGGCTCACGTGTCATTATATCAGACTCAGCTTTTTCCATTCCCAATGATAAAGCAGGGAAACTATCAGTGATAAGATTTATCCATAACAAATGCGTTGGTTTTAAAATAGTAAATCCTAAAAGCGTTGCAATAAATATTGATAAAACTTCACTCATATTTGAACCAAGTAAGAACTGAATAGCTTTTTTAATATTATCATAGACGCGACGACCTTCACCAACAGCGTTAACGATTGTAGCGAAGTTATCATCTGCCAAAACCATATCAGCCACATTCTTGGTAACGTCAGTGCCTGTAATACCCATTCCAACACCGATATCAGCGTGTTTGATACTTGGAGCATCATTGACACCATCTCCAGTCATTGCCACTATCTTACCCTTATCTTGCCATGCAGCAACGATACGTACCTTATGTTCAGGCTGCACTCGTGCATAAACACTATAGTTGGCAATGTTCATCGCAAGAGATTCATCATCCATATCATTTAATTGACTACCAGTTACGGCTTCACTAGCATCTTTAACCATATCAAGTTGTTTTGCAATAGCCACAGCTGTATCTAAATGATCACCCGTGATCATGATTGGACGAATATGTGCACTACGACACTCTTGAATGGCATCTTTGACTTCAGGACGAATCGGATCGATCATACCACATAAGCCAATAAATACTAATCCTTCTTCTGTTAATGGTTCACTGATAACATCATGGTCTTTATATGCAGCTGCTAATACACGTAAAGCTTGATTAGCTAATCGTTTATTTTCAAGAAGTAATTCTTCTTTAAGTTGTTCAGTCATTTTGATTACTTTACCATCTTTTAATACACCGACACATTGTTTGATAACTTCGTCAGGAGCACCTTTGGTAAATTGGATATAACTGTCATCATATTTATGAAAGGTAGACATCATCTTTCGTTTTGAATCAAAAGGTAATTCTTCAACTCTTTCATATTCTTTAATTAATTCTTTTTTCTTTAATCCTAATTTTTCAGCATATATGACCAAAGCACTTTCGGTCGGTTCACCAACAACCTTATCTTGCTCAACCACAGCATCATTACATAGAGCCATCGCCTTAGCTAGCAATAATTCATCAGTACCAAAATGTTCAACGACAGTCATCTTGTTTTGAGTTAAAGTTCCTGTTTTATCACTACAGATTACCTGAGCAGAACCTAAAGTCTCAACAGCAGTCAAGCGACGAATGATCGCATTACGCTTTGACATGTTCGTTACACCAATCGATAAAACAATCGTAACTACTGCCGCTAATCCTTCAGGAATCGCCGCAACAGCCAAACTAACAGCTATCATAAAGGTATCAATCATAGTATCTTTGGCAAAACCTGTTCTAAAAACGCTTAATCCAAATATAAATATACAAATTCCTAACACGATATAACTTAATATCTTACTTAGCTGATTTAGTTTTAATTGTAATGGCGTTTCACTATCTTTAGTCATTGAGATCGCATTAGCGATCTTACCCATTTCGGTATTCATTCCCGTAGCGATAACGATTGCTTTAGCACGACCATAAACAACATTACTACCCATATAGACCATATTATAACGATCACCTAATGGAACTTCTTTTTCATCCTCTAACGATAAGGTTTCTTCTGTTTTATCAACAGGAACGGATTCACCAGTTAAAGCAGCTTCCTCAACTTTCATTGATGCACACTCAAAGATACGTGAATCAGCAGGAACAGCATCTCCAGCATCAAGTACGACGATATCACCAACAACAATATCTTCGCTTCTTATATGTTGAATTTGACCATCACGAATAACTTTTGAAGTAGCTGCTGCCATTTCATTGAGCGCATCAATCGCCTTTTCGGCTTTGCTTTCCTGATATACGCCTAGTATCGCGTTTAAGATAACTACAAATAAGATAACGATCACATCAGTGAAAGACTCATTTTCATAATAGGCGGTAATACCAGATACAAGCGCAGCAACCAACAAGATTATGATCATCGGATTCATTAATTGTTTAAAAAATCTTTGTAATAATGTTTCTTTTTCAGCTTCGATCAATTTGTTCTTGCCAAATTCAGCCAATCTATTTGTAGCTTCCTCTTTGGTCAATCCACTCAAGTCACTCTTAACATGAGTCAATACTTTTTTTATACTTTCAAGATAATGTTGCATAGTGCTCCCTTCATGCTATTGATATAAAAAAACCCACGCATAGCCTTACGCTAAACATGAGTCTCATCATTTAAGGTCAGCCAAGCATTTCTGCCGGGTGTTGACTTCTCCACATACTCACGTATGCCAATTACTCCCTCACGAGCGTTATTAGGATAACACGATAACTCAATAGTGTCAATTTAAATTAGTCTTTTTCTCCAAATCAATAAGAAATTTTTTAGTAACTAATCCTCCACCATAACCAACAAGACTGCCATCATGACCTATGACTCTATGACAGGGAACTATTATCGATATTGGATTACGATTATTTGCCATACCAACCGCTCGATAAGCTTTAGGTTTCTCAATATTCTCTGCTATCCACTTATAACTAACAGTTTCTCCATATGGTATCTTAAGCAACTGTTGCCAAACCTGTTTCTGAAATGGTGTCCCAATAAGATTGATATTGATATCAAACACTTTTCTCTTACCCTTAAAATACTCAATCAATTGTTGATGAGCTTTCTTTATCAAAGCAACTTCATTTTGCTTATGATCCTGATCAAGCTTATCAGTAAAATCTATCCTAATGATAGCGTCATCCTCTGCAACAATTCTGATCATTCCAATCGGCATTTGATAAAGGTATGCATTTTTCATAGTTAGTCTCCTATTGACATTATAAATCATAAAAAAACCATGAACAACTATATCATGGTTTTCTATTTATTATTTGTGATTTTTTAAAGATCCATTGATCATGCCACCTTTTTCGATGGCGATCGTATCTAAGGTACAATTACCGTTGATCACAGCTGTTGCTTTTAGATCTAAGAACTGTGATACGTTAACATTACCATTTACTTTACCCTCACAAGTAACATTTTCAGCATTTACATCACCATAGATGACAGCTTCTTTATCAATCGTGACATTCTTAGAACATGTGATATTGCCTTTAAACTCTTTTGATAAAACTGTAAGATCTCTTGATGTAACATCACCCTCGATCTTTCCTGAGTTTTTGATGATCAAATCTCCACACTCAACATTACCAATAACTGTACCAAACACCTCAATGTTACCAGCAGCTTTGATATCACCTGTGATCATAACATCTTCACTAATAGTAGATAATTTTACTTCTTTTGGTACGCTTGGTTGAAAGAAATTTTTTGGACCAGCATTTTCTAAAGTTCCTTCTTTTGATTCACCATTTTCTCTTTCTGTTTCATCAGTCAAAATATCATCAGCTTTAGCCTTTAATATTGACCAACCTGTTTTTTTCACATCCTTATTATTTTCCATCATTTTTTCTCCTTAAAAGATAAATCTATCAATTAATTTCATTATACAATTATTTATTTCATAATTAAATATTTTTCGTAAGTTTTTTGCGAATTATGAATAATATACCTATACATAATTAAAAAGGTGAGCTTTCACTCACCTAATTTACTTAATTGACAATTATTATTTTTCTTTTTTGAAACAAAGGAACCAATCAAGACAGTAGTTGTTCTCATCTTGGTTTTCCATGCGTTCTTTTGCAGTGCCACATGACCCCGCAGTAGGAACGATCGTATCTTGACCTGGTTGCCAATTTGCTGGTGTCGCAACATTATCCTTATCTGCTTTTTGTAAAGCGATAATAATACGTTTGATCTCATCAAAGTTACGACCAGTAGAAGCTGGATAGTACAGTATCGTTCTGACGATAGCCTTTGGATCAATGATAAATACCGCTCGTACTGCTTGAGTATTAGATTGTGATTGAATCATTCCATACTTATTAGATACATCCATTTTGATATCTTCAATCAACGGGAACTTAACTTCAATATCCTTCATACCATTCCACTCTATATCCTGAATCTTACGAAGCCAAGCAATGTGAGCATATAATGAATCTACTGATAAACCGATCAACTCCGTATTCAATGCTTTAAACTCATCAGCCATCGAAGCAAAAGTCATGAATTCAGTTGTACATACTGGTGTGAAATCTGCTGGATGTGAAAACAGTATTACCCATTTTCCTTTATAGTCTTCAGGAAATTTAATCTTACCTTGGGTAGTGACTGCTTCAAAGGCGGGAGCCGGATCACCGATCAACGGCATTTGATAAACTTGATTTTCTTCCATATTAGTATTGATTCCTCCTTTAATACTATTGTTAGTGTCATCTTACTAGTTTGTGACACTTCTTTCAGTAACAAAGTCACCAAAGTTAGTCTAAACTATCTTATGATCTAAATTTATCCCTATATTTTTTGATATTGATTATAATAGTATTTACCTTAACTATATTATAACACAAAAAAAGCAAGGTATAACCTTACTCTATTGTGCTAACAAACGATCAGCTATCTCATTTAATGCATTATCTTCATAAAACTCAATCTTGCCATTATCACAAGCTAAAGCTAATTTTGGATCGATCGGCAACTTACCAATAACCTTTAATCCATGTTCTAAAGCAATATCATCAATATGACTCTCGCCAAAGATCTGATAATCCTTACCATTATCTGGGCAATGAAAATATGACATATTCTCAACGACTCCAACTATCGGGATGTTCATCATCTCAGCCATTCTTACAGCTTTATTAACGATCATCGAAACCAGTTCTTGTGGAGAAGTAACAATGATGATGCCATCTACTGGCAAACTTTGGAACACAGTTAATGGAACATCTCCAGTTCCCGGTGGCATATCGATAAACATAAAATCGATATCTCCCCATTGAACATCCGTCCAAAACTGTTTAACCGTACTACCAATGATCGGTCCACGCCATAATACAGGATCTGTTTCCTTATCCAATAAAAAATTGATCGACATGACATTTATACCAGTTTCGCTTAATACTGGTAAAATGCCTAATTCATTGCCAACCGCTTTTTGCTTTAAGCCAAAAACCTTCGGTATTGATGGACCAGTTATATCAGCATCTAAGATTGCGGTATTATATCCTTTACGGTTCATCGTAACAGCCATCAAAGATGTTACAAGCGATTTACCTACGCCACCTTTGCCACTTACGATACCATATACCTTTTTAACATTACTAGCGATATTAGCCTCAGCCGCGAAACTATTTGGTGCACTACGATCAGCACACCCACTCACACTACAACTATCACATTGATTATTACAACTCTCACTCATCATCATTTCTCCTGTTCTATATTTCTTCTAACACAACTTCCATTATGACAATATTGATTATTACCATTACACAACTGATAATCACCACCATCGATTATCAAAGTTAAACCATCAACCAAAGAAGCCGCCACCTTGATCCGAGCATCATTATAGATCTTTTGAACGGTAGTACGAGCAATATTCATTTGCAAAGCACATTCTTCTTGCGTTAGATCTTCATGATCGATCAAACGGATCGTCTCATACTCTTCGACGCTCATCATTAATAAGCGCCCTTTTCTTTCATTGTCACTTGTCGGTCCAAATTTTTTTAAATTAGGTAAACGACAAACTCTACGCCACTTTCTTGGTCGAGCCATGCTTCCCTCCATCATTGATCACATTACTATTATAGAGAATTAATGACATATGTCAATTATTAATTGAACATCAACAAACCCGGATTTACAATCAATAAGATTCCGATTATGATCATCAATACTGCTCCAATTATGTGACTAACCCTAGCAAATTTTGTAGAGATACCCGTTATTTCCATAGTAATGATCGCAAAGCCAAAGACAATGATATCATCTAACATGAAAAACAGAACATATAAAGCTAAATAAAGATAATATTGAAAACTAGAAAGATCATTCATCGCTAAAATCTGTGCATAGATGACCGGTAATCCAGCTGAACATAATAATTCGATCATATTGATCGTTATCGCTAAACCAATCATTCCAATTATCGCGATGATATAACGATTTTCATTAGTGAAGCGTTTTATGCGATCTAATACCTTATCTCTTTTATTATCGTCAACCACTTGACAACCAGCTTCCTTTTGTTTTAATGATCGATAAAGGTTAAATGATCCACCACCTAATGCAATAAAGGCCACCAATAATCTTAACCAGTCGATCACCTTTAAATACATTGTTATATTTAACCAGGCTGCCATAAAGATATAGTACATGATCGCTGATGCTAGGATAAAGGTTAAGCCTAATATCCACAACCTTTTCTTATCTTTTACACTGATCAACATACTGATCAAAAACAGCAACACCCACATTGCGCATGGATTAAAACCATCCACGACACCTAATATGATCGTCAATATTGGCAATGATAATACACGAGCATCAATCATTCCGATAAATGGTAAATCGATCATTACATCATCATTAGATAATCCTTTTATGACATCTTCTATCTTTTGATCAGTATAACCTTGGTTGTAACCAACAAAATAGTCTTTATCATTTATGACCATAAATGGTACACCATTTACTTCAATCCCTAATAATTCTGCCTTATCCTTTAATAATTCCCGATTAGCAAGATCGTCATAAACTTCATAAACATTAATGACAACATTGTCATATCGTTGGGTAAGTTCATCCAAAAACGCTTTTTCAGCAGCACAATGCGGGCAAGTATTACCATAGAAAAAGTCAATGATGATATTCTCGTCATTAGCTGAAATTGCTTTTTGCGACGCGAAAAAAAACGTTAAAACTAATACAAGCAATAATGTTAACCTTTTTAACATTTTAGCAATCCTTATATTTCTCAATCATTGAAAGTAATACCTTTTTGGATTGCTCTCCATTAAGGCGAGCAAGCTCATTACCATTATCATCAATAAAAATACATACTGGTAATATCTTATCAACATTCAACGCCTTCACTTTTTCACGATCAAGATCATAATCAAAAAACTCTGTCTTAAGCCAAGGTAACTCTTCTTCAATCTTTGCCCATCTTGGTTTCATGATCAAACAACCAGCACACCATACAGCTCCAATCTTTATTACCTTCATAATCGTCTCCTTTAACTAGTCATAAGATACAACGCTTATTGACATATGTCAATTATCTCACAAACTATCTTAATAAATATAAGTGTATTTTATGTGACATTCCTTAGTCAATACTAATCGGTGGCTTTGATGTTGATATCATCTAAAGCATTGATCAAGACCACTGTTACTGTCAAGCCGATGTAATTTCCTCCTAATAGATAGATAAGGTTATCTTTAAATATATAATATAGATAAGTAGCCATAAGGCATCCCAAACAAAACATTAGGATTGAACATATTGATATTGTTAATTTTTTAAAGACTACCTTATCCTTATGATCTGATAAACGACCTATCGCTACACCAATATCAGTTAGATAACCACTCATGTGCGTTATCCTTACTACTCCTTGATCACTTCTAAGATATATTCCATTTAATACTCCCATTTGTAATGCCATAAGATGAAGTGAATAATTAATAGGGAATATAAAATAAACAAAGATGATACTACCACCAAAGATACTTGGTAACAACAAATGATATTCTTGTAGTTTTCCATCTAGATCATAAAAAAAACGACCCGAAATTATCGAGCCGATAACAAACATACATAAATTCAATATTAGACTGTTTATAATATAAAATTCACCTTGTGCATAATTAATCGCTAACAAACTTAAATTCCCAGTATAGTGAGATATCGTTGAATTAAAGATTAATATCGCGCAAGCATTGCTTGCTCCAGCCAAAAATATTAGTCCATATTTCCATATTAAATATACTTTTTTTGACATAGATCACCATCGTGCAAATCAGCACCGATGTTTATTCTATCACAACGAAAATAAACTTAAACTATCAATTTCATGTAAGCGCTGTAAAACATATGTATCACGTTTTATCCACTTAAAAGGTGTCTGATCATTATCGATAACCTTGAGATTGATACTTAAAGCTTCATCGATCGTATAAAAACTCGCTTTAAAAGAAAGTTGTTTCTCATACTCATCTAACACCTGCGCGACTTGTTCATTATCAATCAAAGCAGCTAGGTAATAATATGATTCATTCACAAAATAGGAATCTTGATCAAAGATGTCGATATTATACTGTTTAGTTATACCAATCATATCGTTGATCTTGATGTTGACATAACCAGTCTCTTCCTTTATCTCACGCATAAGCGCCTGTTGATGTGATTCTTTATCTTCAATCTTACCACCTGGGAATTTAAGGTCTTGATGCTTACTCATTACCATTAACAATTTATCATGATCAAAGATGATAGCTCTTACGGCCTTTCTGATCGTCGTTTTAGCTGTATTTATTGGCAATTCATCAAAAGACACATCAAAAAGTAATCGGTCTTTATAAGATGGCGTATTCAACCAATCTTTCTTTTTCATCATCACTTTCACCATGAATCAATCTTCTCGTAAAATTATACCCCAATTTTGTAAGGGCAATCTCTAAAAAGCACAAACTGATACCGACATCTATCGTATTAAAGTACAATCTTTTACTAATAGGTATAAAAGTTCGATAATTGATCTGACGATATACGTTTATCGTGTTTTTTTCGCTGATAAAACGCCAAGGTTGTGAATTTACAGCACTAGGCGCCAAACATACCATTTCTTTTACCCTAGCATCAAAATCACCTTGCCATATCAAATCTTTTGACTTGCGATTGATCCTTGTTCTATCTTGGTTTAGATTTTCTTCTGTCTTGCCAAAAACGATCATTATTACAAACGACAATCCTTCTAAATTATTATCTTCTTTAGCAAGTCCATACCAACAAGTTCCTATATCATTGGCATTCATCAATAGATCAAACTGTTCTAACATATAACCAATGTTTAAAAGATAACCTGGTTTAACTTCACTATAAGCTAACAAGCTATATCTACCAAATTTAGCCTTAGTCTTATCACGATCGGTGATAACGAATCTGGTAGTGATCTTTGGATCCAGTGGTTTTAACTTAGCTAATTGATCTTTGATCATTTCCATCTTTTGATTAGAAAATGATTCATCTAAATAATGACGACTTGATCTTCTTTTATTCAACAGATTTGAATAATCAACCATGATGTACTCCTACTTATTAATATCAAGGTTTATCTTACCATCTTTGATCTCAATGATCCGATCAGCTTTCTCGGCAATACGACGGTCATGAGTAATGATGATAAAGGTTGTCTTTAATTCTTGATTGATCTTTCTTAATAATTCATAGATAACTTCAGTTGAATCCGAATCTAAATTACCAGTAGGTTCATCAGCCAAGATCATCTTAGGTTGATTGATCAGTGCTCTAGCTATCGCTACCCGTTGTTGTTGACCACCTGACATCTTAGTAGCTAGATTGTTCTTAACCTTCTCTAAACCAACCAAATTCATTAGATCATCAGCTCTTCTGCGTATCTCGTTTGACACCTTGTTATTACCGATTCGATAGGGTATTAGTACATTTTCCATTGCTGTAAATTCTGGTAAAAGATAATGAAACTGAAAGACAAAACCAATCATCGAATTACGATACTCAGCTAATTGATCCAATTTCATGTCTTTAACGTTTTTACCACTAATAATGACATCTCCAGAAGTTGGTTTATCTAAAGTACCAATAATATTGAGTAGTGTTGATTTACCACTTCCTGATTGTCCAATGATGGAATTAAAACTCCCTTCATTTATCTTCAGGTTAACATCATATAGCACCTGATTTTTGATCTCAGTACCATATATCTTGTTGATATTTCTTAATTCAAGTATATTTTCCATACAAGCTCCTTAATTATTCCTAATAATATCAATTGGGTTTAAGCGACTTGATCTAATTGCCGGAAAGGCCGCCGCAAGTGTTGATGCGATCATCGCAATGATCCCTGAAATGAATATAAAACGCCAATCTATATATAGGTTGACTACTGGTGTATTATCCGGGTTTACCGCGAATATCGTAAAGCTATAAGCCAAGCCCAATCCAAACAAAATCCCAAGCACAGCACCTAAAAACCCTAAGATAAATCCTTCAAATAAAAATATCTGCCCTGCTACCTTATTTTTGATGCCCATGGCTTTAAGTATTCCGACCTGTCGTGATTTCTGTAAGACCGTTATCGCTAAAACACTAGCAATACCCAAGATAACCGATATCATGACAAATACTTGGATCATATAACTTGATACGCTTTGACCTTGTAATCCACTCAATAATTGTTGATTAGCATCTTTCCAATTATCAATCTTTAGATCATAATCATAAAGTTGTTCAGCAATTTTGGCAGCTATTGCATCAGCTTCAAAGACTGAACCTTCATCAACTTGCATCTCAATTGCCGTAATACCATCACTATCAAAGACAGTTTGACTAGTAGTTAAAGTTGTTATGCCCCAATTGGTATTAAGACTAGTCACTTTAAAATCAAAAAAACCAACAACTGTAAAAACTTGATCAACACGGTCCACTGTCAAAATATCAATCCTATCATTTAACGATAGATCATACTTCTCTTGAAGTTGTTTACCTAGGATTATCTCATTATCTTTTATTGGCGCTTTTCCAAGATAAATACGATCATATATATCATAGATTTTATCAGCAGTATCAATATCAAATCCTCTTAATAATAAAGATTGTGATTCATTATCAATCGCTAGAAATGTTGCACTATCATAAACAGCCGTGATATTGATGATATCATCGTCTGTTGTTTTTATCTTATCCATTAACATCTTGTGATCATCGATAAGTTTATCATCACGATCATTTGTGATCGTTATCTGTGAAGCGTTTCCTATTGTAGTATCTACTAAGCTTTTTTGGAGTCCTTGGATCAATGAGCCAATAAAGATCTGCACTGATACACCTATAGCTATACCAATTATGATCATTAAGGTCTGGCCTTTACTTGATCTTAAAAATCTCAGGGCCATCTGTAATGAAAATTTCATGCTAATTCCCCACATTCTAACAAATTCATGATCGCATCAACACTATCAAGATATAGATCAGCATTGATGGATCTAGCTTTTTCTTGGCCATCACTAGCAAAAGCGTGCCCACCAACAATGATCTTTATCGGGTGATCAGTTTCTTTTTTGATGGCATCAATCATCCTTTTTGTTGCAACAAGGTTATAATAATTACTAACACTTATCGCTATCATACATGGTTTGATGATCGATATAGCATTGTAGAAATCTTGATATGGCGTTCCACTACCAACAAAGATTGCTTCAAACCCACCAATCGTAAAGAAATCTGCGATCATTTTTGCACCAATATCATGATATTCTTCCGGTGGACAAACAACCGCAACCGTTCCCTTTCTTGGTTTGTTTAATTCATCACGTTTTGCTAAAACGTATGGATAAGCATTTTCAACGATCGTTCTTACGATAGCCGTCTTAACATGCTCTTTCCAAATACATATCCTTTGATCTTCAAGATCACAAGTTAACTCATTTAATATCGGTGTTAATACTTTAGTGTACAATTGAATAACATCGATCTGTTTTCTTTGCAATAGATCAAGGATGAAAACCACTGCTTTTTCCTTATCTTCTTCATCAAAATACTTTTGAAATTCTTTTTTTATCTTATCCATAGATCTCCTTTAGTTTATTGATTATTATTCATATTGATCATTTTTGATCATATTATCCCATAACAGATGATCTATATCTATTCTAATGCTTTTTACCATACACGATTATTTTCTTTTTCTTGATAAAGTAATTTATCAGCTTCGATCAGTGCATCTTTTACACTATCATACTGATCAAACGCAATGACACTACTAGTAAATTTAGCCTTGATATCATAAGACTTCACGTAATCACTATATTCATTAAGTACTTTATCAAGTTTATCCAATAATTCTTTTTGACTACCATAATAAATGATCGCGAATTCATCGCCACCCCAACGGGCTACGATGTGTTGATCTTGGTCAAAATATATCATTAATAAATTCGCCAATTTCTTAAGAACTTCATCCCCAACCATATGTCCATGGGTATCGTTGATATTCTTGAAATAATCCATATCGATCAGTGCTAATTGAGCGTTCTTGGTATTATTTTTGATTATCTCATCTATTTCTTGACTAAATCTACGGCGGTTATATAAACCTGTTAAATGATCTTTATCTACTAATACATTAAGATTCTCATTTACTATCTCATAATCGTGCCAAAATTGTTTTATGATCAAAAAAGACATAAACAATAAAAACGGAATCTGTACTAAACGATCGATAAATTGATTAAACGGTGGATAATAAATAGCAACTTCTGGATGATAGTACTCCACAACGTGCATGATGATAAACACTAGTATTAATAATAAGACTAAATTGAGTCTTTGTTTTCCAGTAAATAGATATGATATAACGATA
>JAQUCI010000149.1 GCA_028686295.1 Erysipelotrichaceae bacterium
AATACAATTGTCCAATATCATGTAAATTAATACTGATATGCACAGTATATAGCGGAAAAATACTTAAAAAAAATTAAAAAAAGTAAATATATAATGGTTATGCTACAATGAAGTTAACAAAGGGTTTGGTTCATTAGTACCATGAAGAAAATTCTAGCTATCGTCGTAATTGTATTTTCAATAATAACCTTTAATATGGCAATGAAGAACTTTGATAATCTTGTTGTCTTAAATACTTTTGATGTCTATGGTTTTGAAAACAACAACACAGCGACTACAAGTGAATATTCAACCCCAGCTACATTATTAGCGATAAATGTTAGTTATGACAGATACGCTGAGTTTAGTCAATATTTCATCTCATTGTTAAGCAAATATGATCTGAATGCTTATCAATTCAGCAGTAGCGATTATCGCAATGTGATTTTTGTTTATTCAACTGATCCAAACTACATTAGTAAGATCAAAACTTATCATGTTATAGATCAACTAACTGATTTTCATTATTATACAAGTACGTCAATAGATAATGAGACAAAAATTCTCAAGCCATTAAAGACATCAACTATTGAGTTCTATAGTATTGCCTCAAACTATAATGATAATCTATTCAATTTTTCAAACAGCACATATTTGAGCGCTAACAGGGGAAATCTAGCGGATAGCACTAATAGATTAGTAAGCGAGATTATTGAGAACTATCCAGATGTTGAAGTAAGAATGAGTAATCATGATATGCATTTTACTCCAAAAACAGCGTTAGCCAATGATGAGATTGCTTTGTTAATACTAGTTTCAATGTTGATAATAACATTACTTAATACTGACTATCTACGAAAAATAAAGCTAATAACACTAAAAACAATTAATGGGTTTAGTAATTTGGACATTTTTAACCAATATTTCACCAAAAGCATTATAACTATTGTTTTGGCTGTTATCGTATTGTATTTGATCCAAATTATTTATCATTTTGGTTTGCATTTCAATCAAGTTATCGAATTATTAGTGAATCTGAGTCAATACTTAATCATTTTGTTTGGTCTTTTACTCATCATAGGTATCATTACATATATTACGATATCGATTGTTAATAGTAATCTGATCATAAAGGGATATAGTAAGCTTAAACCGCAATTAACCTACACATACATGTTAAGAATCTTGACGGTTTTTATCTGCTTTTCATTTTTAAGTAACGGGGCCGAGGCACTAATAACATATATGGAAAGTAGGATTAATGAAAAAAATTATCTTGATCAAATTAATGACGTTTATTTTCTTGATGCATCTAGCTCTGCTATAAATGATTTTCAAATATCTGATGAGTATTACATGGCTCAAAATCTGATAAGTGAATATTTGGTAAAGAATAATGATTCATTTTTATTCAGTGACTCCGGTTATATGCAAGAAGAAAATATCCATTTCTATAATGTTAGTGAGGCTTACATTCAAAAACTTTCTATTATTGGGGAATTTGATGAAGCTCTTGGCGTATTAAACATTATGATTCCTAACTCATATGATGAAACAACAATAAGTAAGATAAAAAAATATATAGAAGGTGAATTGTTTTTCATAAACGAAAAGTTCAACTATGTAAATTACGATAACAGCATTGTAAATTACACACTTAACCAAACATTTATTAATAATACTGTCAATCAAGGGGTTTTGATTAAACAAGCAGGTGGCCATGGATTAAGTAGTAAAACATTCTTCACCTATCATGGTGATGACGCTAAAGGATATATCAATGATCTATTCAAGTCCTATGACTTTCTTAACCCATTCAAAGTCACTAGTCTTTTAGATGCATATGAGTTTTATAAAAGTTTTGATGTTTATTCTCTTATAAATAGAATTAATTACTTCTTGTTGACTTTCATTATCATCATTATTATGAGTATCCAAAACTTCTATCTCTATATGATATGTCATATCAAAAAATTAGCTTTATGTGAGATTGAAGGTTGGTCATATAGGGAAATCATGACTGATTTCATCAACAAAGAGTTAGCTGTTATGATATTATGTGGAATTGCCCTTGTTGCTTTTGAAAAAACTACTATAATAACAGCATTTAGCATTTTATTAATTATGTTTATAGTAAATATTATCTTTAGTTATGTTTACTTTAAGTTGCGTTTTATCCGATTATATCGAAGGGAGCTCAAATGATTGAATTAAGAAATATCAGTAAAGCTTTTGGTTCAAGAATTGTATTGAATGATTTTAGTGTTGTGATAAACGATGGCGACTATATCTGTTTTTATGGTCAATCCGGTTGTGGTAAAACGACACTACTAAATATCATTGGATTAATAGAGGATTATGACAGCGGTTTGGTGTTATATGACGCAAAGCCTATAACAAAACGCTATCGAAGAAAGCTTCTTGATGAAAACATTTCTTTCATCTTTCAAAATTTCGGCTTGATTGATGATCTTTCTGTTTATGAGAACTTTGATGTTATTAGATCGATTAAAAACGTCAATAAATCCAAAAAACATGATTTGATTGATAAAACCTTGGAAAAAGTAGGTTTAGCTAATATAGGTAATAAAATAATATATGAGCTTTCCGGAGGTGAGCAGCAACGTGTTGCTATTGCAAAGGCAATCATCAAAAATAGTAGTATTATTCTAGCCGATGAACCTACAGCTTCGTTAGATCCAGACAATCAACAAGTAATCCTCGATGTACTAAAAGACTTGAATGATAAGGGTTGCACTATCATCGTTGTGAGTCATGATGATATTTGTATAAATGCATCAGAAAGGAAAGTTAAAATTGAAAGGAGTTAAAAATGAGAAAAAGAGTATTAAGAGTTATTGTGTTGATTTTTCTAACATTTGTAGCATCTGTAGGTGTTAAAGCAGAAACAAAATATGAGACTACTTCTTACTATACAGTGATATATCAAGATTTATCATCAACTTATTTTCGAACATATGCTAATTTTGCCTATGGCCAAGTAAATGCAAAAGTAGGGCCGTGTAATAGTGAATGGATTGTTGGTGGTTGGGGACAAACCTCCGAAATTTATGCGCATATTTATTCAGGTTGTCATGTTCACGGTGTTGATTGGCGTTAACCCTATTAATATTCAAATAAAATAGAATTGTTTGGGATGAGTACTCA
>JAQUCI010000150.1 GCA_028686295.1 Erysipelotrichaceae bacterium
CAAGCTGTGCTACATCCCGATACCTAATTATTGTAGCAGAATTCGTTTTTTATGCAATACTTAAATGTTTAATCAAAGTTCAGAGGAAGATTAGAATTAATCAAATGGTAAATCTTTTTATTAGTATTATCACTTTAAGTGTGTTATAGTATATCGTGGTTTGATTTGCAAACACAATAGCTTTATCCGATATATCGTTGCTCGGATTTGCTTGGAACAATAGCAACGATAGAAGAGAGGCTTATGAGTATTAATAATTTTAAAGAATTTGATTTAACAGTAAACTTACAAAAAGGAATTGATGATGTTGGTTTTACTGAAGCAACGGCTATTCAAGCCCAAACGATACCATTGATATTAGAAGGCCATGATGTTATAGGACAGAGTCAAACTGGTAGTGGTAAAACTGCTGCTTTTGGTTTACCTGCGATTAACATGATTGATCCTAATCTAGATAAGCGAGTAACACAAGTTTTAATCTTATCACCAACAAGAGAACTAGCTTTACAATCATGCGAGGAGATTCATAAATTTGCTAAATATGAGGATAAGATTAATCCAGTAGCAATTTATGGAGGGGAGATCATTGATAAGCAATTTATCAGAATGCGTAAGGGTTCACAAATTGTAGTTGGAACCCCTGGTAGGATAATGGATCATATTGATCGTCGTACATTGGATCTTTCTAAGGTTAAAATGGTCATCTTAGATGAAGCAGATGAAATGTTAAATATGGGTTTTATTGATGATATTAAGTCAATATTGATGAAAACACCAGAAGAACGTCAAACGATCTTGTTTTCAGCAACGATGCCAAAAGAAATCTTAGAGATATCAAGAACATTCCAAAAGGATCCTAAGTATGTTAAGATTGCGCAAGAGCGATTAACAGTAGATACGACTGAGCAATATTATTTTGAAGTGCCCAGAGGTCACAAAAGCGATGCTATTTACAGTCTTTTGGAGTTTTATCAACCAAAAGCAACTATCATCTTCTGCAATACTAAAAAAATGGTAGATGAATTAGCTAGCGACCTTAATAGTAAAGGTTTCTTAGCACAAGGTCTACACGGTGATATGAAACAGACACAAAGAACATTTGTCATGAATGGATTTAAAGACGCAAGATTTAAGATATTGATCGCAACTGATGTAGCAGCTAGAGGAATTGATGTCAATGGTATTGATATCGTTATCAATTATGATCTTCCACAAGAGGATGAGTATTATGTACATCGTATTGGAAGAACTGGTAGAGCAGGTAAAGATGGCAAATCATTTACTTTGATACAAGGTAGTAGGCAATTATCTCAACTGAAAAACATCATGCGTTATACCAAGTGTCAAATAATGAAGAAAGAATTGCCAACACCTGATCAAATTGATGCGTTACGAGTTAATGAGTTAAGTGAAAAGATCATCAATTATATGAAGAAAAATAATAGTGATAAATATATGAGAACTGTTGAGAAGATGATCGCTGATGATTGGACATTGATGGATGTTACAACAGCTATGTATGCTATGTTTCTCGAAAAGAGTCCTAAGATCAAAGATTTGAAAGTCAATGATAAACAAAAGTCTAATAAACCAAGAAGATCAGAGCGGCAAAAAAGAAATAAAGTCAGCTATGATGATAGTGATATGGTCACGATCAAGATCAATCTTGGTAAAAATGATAATATTAGTCCTAATCTTTTAGTTGGTAAGATCGCAAAAGAAAGTGGTGTTGCTGGTAAGCTTATTGGTGCGATCAAGATAAAATCTGATCAAACCATGATTGATGTCCCAAAAGATGAAAAATCGAAAATCGTGAATACACTTAAAAAGATGAAACTAAATGGTAAAGTAGTCAAAGTTAGTTGATTTTTGAGTTATCATAGTATTATCATTAAAATGATAAAGGGAGATAAGTCATGAAAAAGAGTGCTTATTTTAAGGTCATTGTGACAGTTACTGTATTAGTTGCTTTTTTGTTGATGAACATTTTGGCTAAGATTCAAGTAGAATTAGGTAGTGACAAGATTGTGGTAAAAGGCATATTCACACAGACCGAGGTTGAATATGATGATATTCAAGAAATAGAGCTTATAGGAGATCTTAATTATGGTACGCGTTTGGGAATATCAACTTTTATGATAGTCAGTGGAACATATACAAACAAGGAATTTGGTACATATAAACTTATGGCTTATCGAAATATTGATAAACATATTATCGTTAAATATAATAATAAGATCATGGTTTTTAATCAAAATTCAATTGAATCAACAGGGAAGTTATATCAAGAACTTGTTGCTCAGATTGATTAGTATTCTTGTTTTAAGCGCTTGCGGTAGAATATCGATCCAAATAAACCACCAACAAAATTGAGGATCACGTAAATTATTATCAAGTAATAAAGTTTAAAACTATAAAAGATAAGGATGGTTGGCAGGTAGAGGATGCCGACTAAAACTGGAAGATATACACAAAGATCGTTAAAAGTGCTGACGATAATTCCAAGTACAAAAACATAAATCGGTATTAGTATCCAAGTATCTAGTAGCGATGTATAATATTGAAGGGCATTTGGAAAAACAAGTGCTAAAACTGGTATTAGATTATAAACAAATAAAGTTATTATTGAATATAGTAATAGCTTAGGTAATTCACGATTCATAACCCACCTCACTTATTGCATTATTATAACACGCTATCCTTATATTGCACATTTTGGTTGAATAAAAGGTGCGTTTTGTTATAATAAAAATGCATGTCGGGATGTAGCACAGTTTGGTAGTGCGCTTGGTTCGGGACCAAGAGGTCGCAGGTTCAAATCCTGTCATTCCGACCATTGAGTCAGTTAGGCCGTCATTATACGGTCTTTTATTATGTCACTTTTTGATATTTCTATTATCAGATACTAATATAGAATAAAATTAATAAAAGGAGAACTAAATGAAATTATTAGTAAGAGGTGATGATTACGGGTTTTCAAAAGGTTGTACATTGGGAATGCTTGATGCTAAAGAAAATGGTATATTAACCTGTACTGGTCTATTCACAAATATGCCTGATTGTGAATATGCTGTATCATTAATGCCCGAATATCCAGATCTTTGTTTTGGTATAGACTTTAATATCGTCTCAG
>JAQUCI010000151.1 GCA_028686295.1 Erysipelotrichaceae bacterium
AGAGAAACTTGTATCAAGTCTTTCTTTAGCCAAAATAGATCAGATGATCTTAAGTGATCATTATAACATCTTCTATTTTACTGGACTTAAGTTACATGTTGGTGAACGGTTATTGGTCTTGTTGATCAGCCAGGATAAAAAACCAATCTTGTTTGTCAATCGCTTATTTCCTCTTATAGCAAATAATGATCTTGATATATATTATTATGATGATATAGAAAATCCCATTAAGATCATTAAAAATGCTTTAACTGGTAAGATAATAGGTGTTGATAAAAATTGGCCTGCTGGGTTTTTGATAAGGCTTAATGAGATTTATCAAGCACATTTTGTTTGCGGATCAGATATCATTGATCATATAAGAGCAATCAAGGATGAATGCGAAAAAAAGCTAATGATCAAATCTTCTGAAATCAATGATAAGATAATGAACAAGATCGTTCTTGATTTTTATGACGGCATCAGTGAGATTGAGATTGCAAATAAACTTAAATCATATTTTTATGAAGAAACAGGTATCGAAGGTAGTTTTGAAGCAATCGTGGCATTTCAAGAGAATGGTGCAAATCCACACGCAATGCCAACATCAAGAAAATTGCGAACAGGTGATTCTATATTAATTGATATGGGGGGAAAGTATCAGGATTATTGTAGCGATATGACAAGAACCTTTTTTTGGAAAAAGGATGAGTTAGGTGCCATTTATGATATAGTTAAAAAGGCAAATCTTGCAGCTATCGCGAAAATTAGACCTGGCGTTAGCTTTGCAGAGGTAGATCAGGCAGCCAGATCAATTATCAATGATGCTGGTTATGGTCAATATTTCACTCATCGTACTGGTCATGGTATTGGTCTAGAAGTTCATGAACCCTATGATGTAGCTAGTAATAATCACCGAATCATAGAATCCGGGATGTGTTTCTCTATTGAGCCTGGTATTTATATCCCTAATGTAGGTGGTGTAAGAATCGAAGATCTTGTTTTAGTTGATGATGAAGATGTGATCGTATTAAATCATTTTAGCAAAGACAAGTTAATTTTGAAAGAATGTTAGTTTAGCTAAGTATTAGTTAGGAGTAGTAATGATCAAAAGGTTAGTGGTATTGTTTCTTAGTGTCATACTTGTTTCATTTAGTGTAAGTATTATCTTAAGGTCGGCGATTGGTGTTGGAGCATGGCTTGCATTTAGTCAAACTTTTGCAACCGTTATTGATGTAAAAGTGGGAACTTTTTCGATGATCATGAACATAACATGTGTTCTAGGACAGATCATGATAAAAAAAGAGATTAATATTAAACTAATCTTGCAAGTATTTCTTGCGGTTATTTTGGGTAATATGATCAATCTATTTTATTACGAATTGTTTGAAAATTGGATAATCGATACTTATGCAATGAAGTTATTATTGTATATGTTAGCAACGTTATTGATAGCTTTTGGAATTGGAACGGTTACAGCACAGAATTTTATTAACTTTCCACTTGAAGGTTTGTGTATGGAAATTTCTAAAAAGACAAATCGACCATTTGGTAAGATAAGACAATTTGTGGATATCATAACGATCATTGCTGTTTTGTTTTTAGTTCTATTCTTTGATGGTTTGATGACGATAAGGGAAGGAACGATCATTGGTATGGTGATATTTGGTCCGTTACTTGACCTTTACATGCGTTTTATAAAGCCGTTGATGATAGAATGGAGAGTATTTGATAATGTATAGTTTTGCTATAGGAACTATTCGATATTATAGGTGGGAGAACTTATGTTGAAAAAAATTATTGTATTATCTTTGAGTATCTTATTGGTTTCTTTTAGCGTTAGTATTGTTTTAAAATGTGCTATTGGAGTTGGAGCATGGGATGCATTTAGTCAGACAGCTTCAGGTATCATCAATATTAAAGTTGGAACGTTCTCCATGTTTATGAATATTTCTTGTGTAGTTGCACAAATGCTAATAAGAAAAGAAATAAAGATAACATTAATACTACAGGTTTTTTTAGCCGTATCATTGGGTGTTTTGATCAATTTCTTTTATTATCAATTGTTTGAAGATTGGCAAACTGGGTCTTATCTTACAACGATGATCTTCTTTTTGATAGGTAATGTCAGTTGCGCCTTTGGTGTTGGAACAGTTACTGCTCAGAATTTTATTAGTTTTCCTTTGGAAGGTTTATGTATGGAGATTGCTAGTAAGCTAAAGCGTCCATTTGGTAAGATCAGACAACTCGCAGATATCATTACGATGATTGGTGTATTAATCTTGGTTTTATTATTTGATGGTATAATGACAATCCGAGAAGGAACAGTGATTGGGATGATCATCTTTGGCCCATTATTGGATCTTTACATGACTTATATTAAACCGATAATGATTAAAAAACATATATTTTAGTGATGATAATTACATAAATCTGGGTAGTAATGTTTTATATTATCTTGTATAATTAATAAACGAGATATGGAGGAAAATATGAGTAAGAAATTTGTTTATCTTTTTTCTGAAGGTAATGGTAAAATGCGTGAGCTCTTGGGTGGCAAAGGCGCTAATCTTGCAGAAATGTCTAATCTTGGATTACCGGTACCCTTTGGTTTTACTGTTACAACAGAAGCTTGCATACAATACTATGCTGATGGCAAGATCATCAATGATGATATCAATAAGGAAATATTTGCTTATCTTTCAAAACTTGAGGATTTAAGTGGTAAGAAGTTTGGTGATAAGAACAATCCATTATTAGTATCGGTAAGATCGGGTGCTAGAGCTAGTATGCCAGGAATGATGGATACGATCTTGAATTTAGGTATTAATGATGAAGTTGTTGAAGGAGTGGCTGCTTTAACTAGTAATCCACGTTTTGCTTATGATTCTTATCGTCGTTTTATCCAAATGTTTGCAGATGTAGTTATGGAGTTGCCTAAGCATAATTTTGAAGTGATTATCGATGAAATGAAGCACGAAAAAGGTATCGAACTAGATACTGATTTTACTGCAGAAGACCTAAAGGAAATGGTGAATCGCTTTAAAGCTTATTATATAAAAGAAAAGGGTAGAGAATTTCCAAGTGATCCAAGGGAACAATTAAGTGAAGCGATCAAAGCGGTGTTTAG
>JAQUCI010000031.1 GCA_028686295.1 Erysipelotrichaceae bacterium
AATATGTCGTAGGTAATTGTTCAAAGATCTGATGAACTTTAGTGCCAATAATATCGGCTTTAAACCCAGAGGTTAGATTAAGTGTCAGATCGATCTTTTGCTTTTTGATTTTTGATGGAGTGATGTTTTCGTTTTTATCACAAGGTTTTAAATAACGGGGATAACTTACTTGTTTAACAAAAGATCGTTTGTTTGTGGTTTTATCCCATGGACTTTCAATTTGATTGATCTGACAAAGATCATCAGTGATCAAATTCAAAGCACTTATGATCCAAGTTGTATAGTTGTGACTTTTGAAGGTATTAAGGTCTATTTGATGATCTGCTTCCTTAGGCATGAAGTCGATCAAATTAAGGGCGTTTTGGGCTCTTGTTAAAGCTACATAGAGTACGCGGATCTGTTCTTCTAATTCTTCGGCACGTTGGTATTCCTTGATGATAAGACTCATTAATGATGAGCGAATTATACGTTGTTCTGGTCGTACTGCTGGCAAGCAAAAACCAATATCACTATGTAGATCGATCACACTATTAATTTTTCGAGGGTTTTTAGCTCTATCGATACTGAAGAAATAAACATGCTTAAACTGTAAACCTTTCGATTGATGGATCGTCATGATCTTAACAGCATCATCATCTTCACTAATCGCTAAAGCTTCATTTAGATCATTTAATTCAAGGGTATTGATCAATTCTAAAAAATCAATTAGGCTGGATGAGTTTTTCTCATACTCAATGATCGTCTCAAGTAATAGATCGATGTTAGCTTTCTGTTGTTGATCGTTTAAAGTTTCATAATAATCATTGATCATTAAGATCTCATTAACAAGGTCAACCAACTTGATATTAGCTTGCTTGTTAATCATTGATTGGATACTGTTATATACTTCTGGATATGTTGTTTTTAACCCATTTAATAGTCTAAGATCAGCAATAACAAGATTTGATAACTGCTCATCTGTAAATCGATAAAAAGAAACAAGCACGGCTACTAAAGCAACTTTATCATTAATATCATTGATCAGTCTTAAATAATTCAATATCGCTAAAACGCCACGAGACTTAAATAGTCCAACAGAACCTTTTCCATATACGGGAATTTGTCTTCTTTCTAAGGCGTTGCGTATCTTATCTTTAATAGCGTGAGTAGTAACTAATACACAGATATCTTTAAAAGCCACCTTATCATTTTGATGTAATTTGGTGATCAAATAAGCGATATAATCAGCTTTAAGCTCTTGTTTATTACGATTATCATCCTCCAAAAGTTTATTATCAAGTAAATGAAACTGGATAGGAAGATGATCATGTGCTTGTTGATCGGTACCTGGCTGTCCTTCATCACTATTTAAGAAGCGATTGTTTAACCCAGAAACGTTCATAAGCTTGTTAAATAGTTCGTTATTGAACTTGATGATGTTACTTTTAGATCGATAATTGTGTTGTAAGAAGATAACTTCATCTTGTGACCCTTGATCATCGATCAAAGCCTGCATGATCGAGGGTTTAGCTTTACGAAAACGATAGATTGATTGTTTGATATCTCCAACTCTAAAAATGTTTGTTTCATTTTTAACTAGATTGATGATGGTGTCTTGAATGATATTAGTATCTTGGTACTCATCAACTAAGATGTCGGTAAAATGTGTTCTCAATATTTTAGCTACTGCTTGATCATTGGCTTGCAAGATTCGCAAAGCATAACGCTCCATATCATCAAAATCCATCATCTTGACCTCTTGTTTGATCGATTGATATTTATCGATATAATCTTTAGTGATCGAAATCAAAGTTTTACTTGGTTGATATAGTTGATGAAGATCTTCTAAATAGATGCTTTGCGAGAATAGGTGTTTACTGATCGCTTGGAAGGTTTCTTCAGCTTGTTTTAATGCTGATTTTCCACTGGCGTTTTTTTTCATTTTGATCGTCATTTTTACGTTATCGATGTAGTTATCTCGATAGGCTTGATAGTCTCTTTCTTGGATGTTTTCTAAGATGCCTTTAGCGTGAGTCAAACGTAAATAAGCACGATCGTAATATTCATTATCACAAGTTTGGGCTAATTCGTTTATCGCCTGATAGTAAGTTTGATAGTTACGAGCTATCATTTCCCAGAAAATATTAGTGATCTTTATGGGAAGATCATTGATACTATCATGTTTCTCAAATACGTGTAAACAATCATCTAACCATTGATCATGATCATTATTACTAAGGGCTGTGTTAGCCAAACTAATGATCGAAGCCTTTAGATTAGTTAGGTTTAGATCGTTACTAGCGATAAGATAGAATAATTCATTAAAGGCTTGTTGATCGATCATTGCTTGATTTAAGACTTGATTAACAGCTTGTTGTTGATAGAATTGAGCCATTGTTGGATCAAGGATGTTTTCAGTTAAACTTTTATCAATATTCAAAACATAATAGTAGTTTTTGACAATATAAAGACAAAATGAGTGGATAGTTGAGATATTAGCACTAGCCAAAAGCCCTAACTGTTTATTTAGATAGTTGGTAGGAGTTTGTTGGTAGGCGTTAGCTAAACTTTCAATCAAACGCTTTTTAATCTCACTAGCTGCAGCTTCCGTAAAGGTTATCGCTAAGATATTTTCGACACTGATATGATCAACGATGATTCGTTTTGTTAATCTTTCGATCAAGACAGCTGTCTTTCCTGCTCCGGCTCCCGCACTTACGATGATGTTCTTCTCGGTAGTATTGATCGCTTTTAATTGTTCACTACTCCACTTCATCATTGCTATCCTCACTTTCATCATCATTCGCTTGTTGATAATAACGACAAATACCTAGGTATTCACAATACTTACAAGCATCCTTTTGGGGATTAGGCGCAATTATGCCAGCTAATAGATCATTTGCTAGTTTTTGATAATTGTCATGTAATATCATTTTAAACTCTTCAAGATGTTTAAATTTCTTATCAGTATCACTTCTTGGAATGAAATACCATCCTTTAAGTTGATGTTCTTTATGATAAGACTCATACCAATCACTTGCATCAAATTCTTCTAAGGCATTTTTATTACGATTTAGCTTTACAGGTATGACATTAGTGTTATTGTTCTTAAAGTTACAATAGTAAGCTCCTTCAGCATCTTTTGCTAGTTTTGTCTCTATCAACCACAGATAAGTTAGTAATTGTAGTTGTTGTCCACTTTCTACTTTCTTCTTAGATAAGTTGTGATCAGATGATTTATAATCAATGATTCGATATTGATCATCATTAACGTCAATACGATCAATGATACCAGTCATATCAATCGTTATATCATCTAAAGTGATTTGTTGATTAAAACGATATTCAGTTTTAAATGGTACAAAATCATCGTTACGTTCTATTTTGGCAAGGATCTTTAATTGATCGATGATCATCTTTGCAAAATTATGCTTAATGATATCGATCAGATCATTATGATTAAAATAGATCTTTTTTAAAGGATCAAAAGCTTCTTCGATAATAACTAGAACTTCACCTTTACTGGTGTTTCCATAATCCTTATGATATTTGTTTACGATCGTCTGCATGATATAATGCAAAATCGTTCCGAGTTTCGCACTGTTTAAATTCATGTCATAAGAATTGATCTTTAAGCCATCTTGCATAAAATATTGATAAGGGCAGTTAAAATAACGCTCGAAGGAAGACACTGATCCATTAAGGATGTTACCGTTCAAAAATAGTTTTCTGCTTAATTCTGGCTTTAAATGATGTAGATCATATGGGATATCATCGTTTTCATTAAGTGGCCAATCACAAAAAGTTAGTTCCGAGTAACGTTTGATGAAGGTATCGAGTTCAAAAGCGATCTTTTTGCTTTTTCCGCTAAAATCTCCATAAGCATAAGAGATGATCAAATTATCACAATATTTAAAACATGATTCTAATTGATCTAAATAAAACCGATATCGTAGATCTTTGCTCGGATATATAAGTCTAGCATAATATTGCTCATCAAGGATGCCATTATGATAATTTATCTGGGGATAAGCGCTACTATCAGCTCCTAGCACAAATTGATATTTGCGATTTATGCCAATGGCTTCCGTAAGTGATGTGACAAGTAATTGATTTGAAGTCATTGGTTGCTCATTATTGCGTAATTCACTTAATAGCTGATCTAACAACAAGAAAGAGTTAATATCATTCAGATAATTTTCTAGGAAGTTCTTGATCAGATATAGTTGTGATAATTCACGATGATCATTGTCTTGGTCGATCATGATATCATAAGCTAAGCTAGCTATTGCTTTTACGCTTTCATCGCATGTGGCTATCTTAATAAGCGTGGGTAATAACTGTTGTTGTTGTAAACTGGCTTTTGTGATCAGCTCATTGAACCTTTCTAAATCATGCTTGTTGATGATATGTTGATCTTTTGGTAAAGGGTGATCAAAATTACTCAGACATTGATCAAAACTGATATTAAATTGTTTAAGGTATAAAGCCAAATCTTTAAAGGATTCATTAAAACAATCATTATTTAAACAATCGATCAAATTTAGGCTTGTTGGTTGTTTTATCAATTTCATCAATTTACGGTATCTTAAAACGATAAATAGATCATGATCATCTATAGATGATACAAACGGGATGTGATAACGATCAAAGATCAATCGTATCCATTTCAGATATGCATCAGGATTGACTAAAGATATTAGGACATCTTTTAGTGCTATGCCATTATCTAGTAAATACTGCGCTAAGCCTTCAATCTCTTGTCGTTTGTTTAATGCTCGATAAAGATGAATGATATTTGGTCTGTGCTTGATTAGTGGATAATTTTTAGCTGAGTTAGCAAGTAAGATATCGTAACATTCTTTAGAGTTGATATCATTATGAAAGGTAGGATAAAGCAAAGTGTTGCTCAGATCTTTCTTATTTAAACATAGAGTTTTTAAACTAGGGTGAATATGCAAGTTTTCTTTGATGATCAAAGCGATATGTTTGATCTCTTGATCTAAGTCGGTAGTGATTGGAAGTTGATCGATTGGGATTTGGTATTCATTTAACTCAGTGATAAAGGTGATAAATTCTTTAACAAATTCCGGATAGATCATCGCTTTGTTTAGGATCCTAAACTCATTTTTTGCTTTTTGGATAACATTAAAACAATTAATGAGTTCAAGTGTATGATCTATTGGTGGATATCCTTGTTTTACCCAAACGCTAAAAGGTAAGACCTCAATATCGATCATTCCGGTCTTATCAGATAAGATATCACTAAAGATTGTCTCTTTATTTAAGCTATCAGCGATTATTGTAGTTTTAGTTGGTTTCATTAGTGCCTCTTTTGGTTATAGTTTAGCATAAAGCCTTGTTTAATCCTATATGACAAAATGTGGATAAATATGATAGAAAGACTCAAATATGACCTATTCATAATAAAATTTAGCGATTTCTCTTTTTTTTACGCTTTTTCTGTGTCATTATATAAACATAGGGAATTTATGAGAAGAGGTGATTCACTTGGCGGTATTTGATCATTTAGCCACCATCCTTGATCAGAGGAAGAGTAGTAATGATTGTGCATTTAATGGTTATCTTGAAGATTATCTTAGTATTAAAGAAGATTTTCAATATGTGGATCTTTTCCAAGCATTATTGAAGATCAATACAGAGTTTAGGATATGTGTCGATCTTGGCTTCAATATGAACAAAGAGGTTATATCTAATCAGATCATTCGTTATAAAGATGCCGGCAAGTTGACAGATAAAGCGATGCGTTGCCCATTTATCGTTTATATCAAATTTGAAGACCAACAAAAAGCTATTATTTTTGGTGAAGATGGTCAATATCTTTTAGCTAAAGGATATTATTATAGTTTGACTGAACAGTATGGTCTACTTGAAGATTCTCGTAATGAGATCATTGCGATGAGTATGGATAATCTAAATCTGATAATTGAGAAGGTAACGAAATTCTTAGATCCCAATAGTAGAGCAGGAGCTATTCAAAGAGAGATCGATTCTTATTATTTTAAAGATATTCATGAACTTGTAGATTCTGCTTATGCGATCGCTTCCGAAATGCGTGATCAAGCTAAGGTTGAACTATTAGGAATGAGCGATCGAACGGATTATATTAATAAAAAGATAACTGATTGGTATCTATTAAAGAAAGTTGTCTATGTCAGTTATATGATGAATAAAGAAGTTTTAATAAAAGAATGTGAAAATGAGATTAAAAAGCAGCGATATAATGCAAAGATCAATTCAGACAAGATTCCGTTTATGGCTCTAAGTGAAATGTGGCGTCTAAAAGCTGAGGTTGAACAGGAAGAAGTAAACGAAGAGATAGAAGCAGAATATAAGCCCTAATCCAATAGGGCTTTTTTAGTGGGTACTTCGATAATCTTATCTTCAATTTGATCAATGATGATATTACCATTGGTTATCTCATTGAGCTGTTTATGTAGATCATCTTTGCTCAACACACGATAGATGACTTCATTGTCAAATGTTTTATCAGTTATGATCCTATCTTTTAAACTATATTCGATCTTATCGATATAATTGTAGGCAAAGGTGAGTCGATATTGATGTAAAGTTTGGCGCTCTAAAAGCTCAGCCTTGTTTAATGCTATACTTACACTGTTGCTATAGGCCTTGACTAAACCACCTGTTCCAAGTAGGATCCCACCAAAATAACGAACGACAACAGCACAGATATATTCCATATCATTAGCTTTGAGCACTCTTAACATAGGTGATCCGGCAGTATTAGCTGGTTCATTATCATCATTACTGCGCTGTAGATCATTAGTGATGATAAAGGCGTAACAATGATGATTCGCTTTCGGATGAAGTTTTTTGATCGATCTAATGTATTCTTTAGCTTCTTCCTCATCGTTCACTCTTTGAAGATAGGTTATAAATCGTGAGTGTTTTATTTGGATCTCATTAACTATTTCTGATCTTATGCGCATAAAGCCTCCTGTATAATTTTAACAGATTATCTTTTAAAGTTATAATAACTTTGTGTATAATACCAATAGGAGCTATCATGGAATTTTTAACAACCATCTTTACATTGTCGATAAGTTTTATCTTGCCACTGGCTATCCTTGGATATTTGATCGTAAATAATAGAAAATATCTTGTCGCTTATCTTTTTGGAGCACTTACATTTTTAGTGTTTCAAGTACTAACACGTATGCCATTGATTCAGATATACTTACCTAACTTTAGCTGGTACTTTCAATTAGCCTATGATCAACCATATCTATATGCTTTGTTTTTGGGTGTTACAGCGGCTCTATTTGAAGAAATAGGTAGATATTTAGTGATCAGATATTTTATGCGCAAGCGACTTAGTTTCAATGACGCTTTATATTATGGTCTTGGTCATGGTGGGATTGAAGCCTTGTTGTTAGTTGGCATTAACGCATTGTTTATGATCATTTATTATCAGGGTCAAAATGGTGCGCCGTTGATGATGATCTTAGCGGGAATTGAACGATTGAGTACGATGGTGATCCATGTAGTGCTAAGTATCATCGTTATGTATGGAATTAAACGCAAATCAATCGTTTATCTATTGATAGCTATTGTTTTACATTTTATTTTGGATTCATCAATAGTCATTGCTCAATTATGGAATGTCAATATCATCACGATCGAAGTGATGATCGTAGTTTGTGCTGTTATCGCTTTTATCTATATATTACGCTTTAAAGCTAAATGGAGGAGTATCGATGAAGTTATTATTTAAATCATTATTAGTCATATCAGTCTTGTTTATAACCGTAGCCTGCTCTAATAACGAACTATCATCAAAATTTGATGAAGAGGAAGTAATTGATAAAGCCAAAGAAGTGATCGAAGTGATAAATACTCAGAATTACGAAGATGTGATCGCTTATATTAGAGCCGATCTACAAGCCGAGATAACGGCTGAGCAGCTAAAGGAAGCCTGGGGAGATAGGATCACTAACGCTGGAGTATTTAAAGAGATCAAAAATACGGCACTTAAGACTCAAGAGGATCCCAATACAAAAGAAGATTTTGTGACGATCATAATACAAGCCGTATATGAAAAAGATACGCTTGTTTATACACTATCCTTTGATGAAGAGCTTGAAATGATCGGATTATATATGAAATAAAAAGCCATGATCTGGCTTTTTATCTATCCTTTTAAACCTCGTGATTGACGATCCATGTCTTCAATCACGATATCAAATATTGAACCTAACCTACTATAGTAGGCTAAGACATCCCAAGGTTCATTCGTGTGAAAGTGTATCTTGATCAGATTTTCATCGCCAACTGCCAAAAGACAATCACCTTTGAAGTTAGCTTCAAAGTACTGGATGATATTATCCTCACTAAGAGCCTCTTTCTCTATCAATAATTGTGTATCATATTTGAATTGTAGTTCTTCCATCTTTATCTTTCCTTCTTATTTAAGTTGATAACTTATTTTACCTTTTTGGTCTATGACCTCAACAGTTACATAACTACCATTGATGATCGTGAAGGTGGGTGGCAAATGACCAATATCCATATTAGTGATGATCGGGATGTTTAGGTCATTTAAAGCATCATGAATGGCTTCATCAAAACTGATATCGAAAATTACCTTTTCATCATGAAAACTTCGACCAAAGAGGATAGCTTTGCAATCATCAAAGTAGCCAAGGAGTTTTAATTGTAATAAACTTCTTAACATCATTAAGGGATTCAGATCACAGGCTTCAAGATACCAAATGATACCATCATTATGATATCTTTTTTTAAATTCAGCTATTGCTTGATCGTAAATACCACAGAATGACATTATCACATCAAGACATCCACCGATCAATCGACCAGAAACATTAACATTTTTATCATATAAACTGTGATATTTAACCGGTTTGAGCATGTTAAATGAATCAAGATAATGACCAACGGTTTGAGAGATATCATCAGTTTGATAAAAAGGATAACTATATTGCTCTAAAAGATTACCAGTAATAATTTGATAGCTTTCTTTGATCGAATCATCCCATTTAGTCATACCAAACTCAGTTAAATGCGGTCCATATATTGTCGCAATATCACATAGTATCGTTAGTAAAAAGGTAAGGTTTGTATTATCAGAGTAACCCATAAAGAATTTAGGCTTACTGTTCTTGATCAGCTCAAAATCGATGAAGGGCAATATCTCTACCATCAATTCACCACCAGCAACACTAAAGATCATGTCGACATCAGGATCAAGATACATGTCCATAAAATCTTTAGCACGAACTTTTGCACTTGCGCTACGAGCTTTCTCTATTTGATAGATATTAGTTCCTTCTTTAAAGTTATAACCAAGTTCTACGAACTTTTGTTTACCACTAATGAATTTACTGGTATAAGGTTCACCACTTATCCCAAATGATGGTGCGATCAAGCCTATGGTATCATTGGGTTTAAGAAAGTTAGGATAACGCATTATGATCTATCCTTTAAATATGATATTGCTTGATCTAATCTTTGGATGACTTTGTCTTTACCCATTATCTGCATGATCGTCCACAGATCAGGTGTATTTTTAAGACCAGTAGTTGCTACTCTTATAACTTCAGCAAGCTGACTGATATTACCCACATATTTTTCTGGATTTGCTTTATGATCACTCATTTCGGCCGCAATATTAAATAATAAAGCGATCGTTTTCAACTTTTTAAACCAAGTGTTATTATCATCATCTTCATTGTATGTGTCTTTGAAGGATTTAATGATATCTAAGCTAAGAGCGTTATTGAAACAGAACTCATATTGAGGTTGATACACTTCGTCAAAATAATAACTAATACTATCTAATATCTGTTTTGCAAAGATATAGTCTTTTCGTCTTTTCTTTAAGTTAGTGCCCATACCAAGATTTAAGATCTTAAGTAAATAGGTTTCATCTTTAAAATAGACATCTAATAGTTTCGGATCGTTATCATTGATAAAATCTTTAAGATAGTCTTTGATCGTTTCAGGTTGTTGTTTTGCAAGATAAGTCTTACTGATGTTATTTAGTTTATCAAGATCAAATAAGGCTCCAGACTGTCCCATTTTATTAACAGAGAATTTGAATTCGGTAATGTCTGCATTAGGATTTTTAAGATACCATTCTTCAAAATTCCAGTTCAATAATGTCATTAAATAGATTTTTACCGCATAAGGGTGATAACCAAGTTGCCGATAGTAATCAAGTGATAATTCGGGATCTTTACGTTTAGACAATTTTCGTTTGATACCATTATCCATCTTCATCAATTGTGAAGTATGGGCATATTTGGGAAGAGGCAGGTCAAGAACTTTAAATAATTCAAGATGGATGGGAAGAGTTCCTAACCATTCTTCTCCTCGCAAGACGATCGTCGTGTGCATTAAATGATCATCAACAGCGTGGGCAAAATGATAAGTTGGAACACCATCGGCTTTAAGTAAGATTACATCTTGATCATTCTCGATAACGGTAATGTCGCCTTTAATCTCATCGTAAAAACGGTGTTTGATCGTTGGATTACCGGTAGATCTTAAACGAATGACAAAAGGATGATCATCAGCTAACTGTTGTTTGATCTGTTCTAAATCAAGATGACGACAAACCGCCCACTCTCCATAATAACCGGTAGTGAGTTTCTCTGCTTTTTGTTGTTTTCGTTGTGCTTTTAAAGCTTCTTCATCACAAAAACAAGGATAAGCATGACCTTTTTTTATTAAGTCCTTAGCGAAGGCTTGGTAGATGTTAGTGCGTTGACGCTGATAATAAGGACCATAGTGATTACCATTGTTTATGACAACTTCTGCGCCTTCATCAAAATCGATCTGAAAATATTTAAAGGTGGAGATGATCGTTTCAACAGCTCCTTTTACTAAGCGTTTGTTGTCAGTATCTTCAATCCGTAGGAAGAAAACACCATTGCTTTGATGAGCTATCCTCTCATCAGCTAAAGCTCCGTATAAATTACCAAGATGGATAAAACCAGTAGGACTTGGTGCTATCCTTAAAACCTCAGCTTTATCATCAAGTTGTCTTTTGGGATAGATCTTCTTGTAGTCATCAGGTGTTTTATCAATATTAGGAAATAATAATTCGGCTAATTGTTCATAGTTCATGATTGGCTCCTTTACTTGAATTGACTAGGATGTTTTTCAAAGAAATCAACCTTAGGTTCAAGGAACTTAAGTTGATGTTTAGTTGGTTCTTTTAGGAAGAGATAGAGATCATTAAAGGCATAATCCCAACTAAAGAAACGCTCATCAATGCCTAAATATTCTCTTACCATTTCAGTTCCTATACAAGCGATCGGATGGGCTAAAAGACAAGCTGTCTTAACCATGTGAAAAGCATCGATTAGAGTTTGTTTACGTAATATTTCATTATTTTCTTTCTCAGCTATCGTGATATTTCTAACCCAGTATTTATTAGCTTGACGGATATAGGTATCAAGAATATTGTTGATATTATGAAGATCAAGCTTATACATAGCCCACTCATAAGCAATGATAGTATCTTTGGCTTCGGTTAATACTTCAGCAGATATTGATCCATATGGTAAAATGCCGTCATCGTATTTTTGGGCAGTGTAGAAACATGATCTAACTAAGCGGTTAAGAACATTAGTAAAGAGATTACCCTCTTTTAGTACTGGATCTTGTTCATTTTCATTAGCGATCGGATTAAGTGGCTTTGGTTGAAAACTCACACTTTTTTGATTAAGAGCTAGACCTAAGAAATGAGCACGTAATTGTTCAGCCGTATAATACTCAAGTAGATCTTTTGCCATTGGTGGCTTGATCGCACTACTACTACTAGCCTTTTTATCTAAAAACAAGATGTGATGATTAGCTACTAAGTTAGTTAAGGTTAATTGTCCGTTTTCAGGGTAAATGGAAAGATCGCTTTTTCCCTGAGTAGCCATAAACATCGCCATTTGGGCTATACCATAAAAATAGATATTATCTTGACCGATAAATTGGAAGACTTGGCTATCTGAATCACACCACCAGTCTTTCCAACTAGCGCTATCTTTACCTTTTTTTAGTAGTAGATCGATCGTGAAGGAAATAGGAGCCCATAGCGATTCTGGCCATACCCAAACAGTAAGGTCTTTGATTCCCTCAAGTTCAGGTGCTTTTACACCCCATTCAATATTGCCAGTTAAGCGTAGAGGAACTAAAGTCTTTCCGGTACGATAACGTATCTGATTAGCTGTTAAGATCACACAAGCTTCTTCACGAGCAGTTAGATCATCAAAGGTGATGATAAAAGAGTTCTTAATGTTATCAAGGTCGGCACTATGTCTTGGTAAACTATCTTTGATCTTAAGATAGGTTTGCAAACCTTCTTTTCTAACATATATTAAAGGTTTTAGTAATGATTCACGCATTGTGATAGGTACTAATGGTCTTATATTGTCTTTGTTTGCGATATCATCGACATACTTATTGAGCAACTCATTAAAATCAGTTAAACGGAAGTACCAGTTAGTTACTTTACGCATTTCTGGAGTTTCATTACTTAAGGTACTTTTAGGATCGATTAAGTCTTCAGGCATGTATTGATGACCAAGATCACATTCATCAGCATAAGCTTTTTCTGATGAACATCCTTCGATTGGACACTTACCAATAACTTGTCGTCCATTTAAAAAACATTCTGCTTTAGCATCGTAAAATTGCGAAGTGGTCAATTTATCAAGCCAACCATTCTCATATAAGGTCTGAATGAATTTATCAGTTACTTTTTGATGGATATCTTTAGCACTATCAAGTCCAGAGGCTGCAAAATTATCGATTGCGATATGATAGTTAGCAAGGGTTTGTTTTTGAGCTAAATGATTTTGTTTAACATAATCCTCAATTGAATCATTAAAAGCGCCGCTTTCTTTTAATAAGCGATAGCTTTCAGCGATTGGTGAACCATAACAATCGGTGCCAGACACAAAAATGACATTGTCTTTACCTAGACGATCTCTTAAAAATCGTGC
>JAQUCI010000032.1:0-6626 GCA_028686295.1 Erysipelotrichaceae bacterium
GCATGGAATTTTCACACAAAATTCATATTGAAAACAATATCTAAGAATGGTATTATAAGAGCGATGATAAATGAAATCGATTTAAATATCGAAAACGCTTACATTGAAGAAACTAAGGGGATATATGGATTCTTGTTGAAAGATGATTCTGTGTGTCGATTTGAGTGGCTTGAATTGGCTAGTCCAATTTAAATAGATAAAAGGAGAATAAAATGAAGAAATTGTTTAAACTTGCTGTTGTATTGTTGTTAGCAATGACGATGTTCGCATGTAGCAATGAAGGTGGCGAAGAGCAAGAACAACCTGAAGAAAAAGTCTTCAAAGTTGCGTTTGTTTTACCGTTCATTGGCGACCAATCATATTTTGATACAGTAAACGCTGGTAGATTACTTGTTGAAGAATATGAGAATGTAGAGACTACTTTGATCGAAGCTGGTGATGATACCAGTAAATGGGATAGTATCATGACTGATGTTGCTGAAGGTGGTTATGATTTGATCGTAAGTGGTAATAACACTTATGAAGCTCATCTTTATACAGCTGCTGCTGCATATCCTGATCAAAAATTCTTTAACTTTGATTATACTAAATCTGAAGATTTAGCAAATGTTTACTCAGTAACTTATGACACTGCTGAACTAGGTTATGTTGCTGGTACATTGGCTTCTTTGATCACTACATCTGACATGGAAAAAGCTAATCCTGAAAAGATGATCGGTGTCATCGTTGGTATGGATATCCCTGCTATGAATGAATTCATTGGTGGATTCTGCCAAGTTGCTACTGAATTGGGTGTTCAAGTTGTTATCGGTTATCCTGAAAGCTTCGCTGATGCTGCTAAGGGTAAAGAAATGTCACTTAATATGTTTGAACAAGGCGTTGACGTTATTTGGCAAGTTGCTGGTGGCGTAGGCGTTGGTGTATTTGAAGCTGCTGCTGAAGCTGGCCGTTATGCACTAGGTGTTGACCAAGACCAATATGCTCAATTTATTGAATCACAACCTGCTCTTGCAGAAGTTATCGTTGCTTCAATGGCAAAAAACTGTGATTTAGCTGTTAAAAGAGCTGTTGATTTCTTGATCGCTGGTGAATATCCAAGTGGCGTTGAAACATTAGGTATTACTGAAAACGGCGTTGGTTTGATCGTTAACGATTACTATTTGGAACAAGTTCCTGAAGCTATCAGAACGCAAGTTGATGAAGTTTTAGGTAAAGTTTCTAGTGGCGAAGTTGAAGTATTTAGCGTATTAGCTGATCCTGATGGATGGGCTGCTGTTAAAGAAGCTGCATTAGCTGCTAAATAGTATTTATAAAAAGTATGATATGACAGTAATGCTCTATTGTTAAATAGAGCATTACTTTTAATAAAGTAGGAGGAAAACCTTTGAGCGATACCATTTTGAAATTAGATAACATTACTAAAATATATGGTAATGGCGTCGTTGCTAATAAAAACGTTAGTATCGATTTAAAAAAGGGTGAGATCCATTCGATCGTAGGAGAGAATGGCGCCGGAAAATCTACGCTGATGAAGATTATCTTCGGGATAGAAAATGCATCTAGCGGTACAATTACTTATAAGGGAAAAGAAGTACACTTTAGTAACTCGATGGAAGCTATCCATGCAGGTATTGGCATGGTCCATCAACATTTTATGTTGATACCGTCTTTTACGGTGGTTCAAAGTATTATTCTTGGTATGGAACCAATAAAGCATGGCATTTTTATTGATATGAAGAAAGCTCTTTCCCAAACAAAGGAATTAGCTAAGAAATATAATTTTGACATTGACGTGACTAAGAAGATCGCTGATCTTTCAGTTGGTGAAAAACAAAAAGTTGAGATCTTAAAAACGTTATATCGTGATGCTGAAGTCATCATTCTTGATGAGCCAACATCAGTTTTAACACCACAAGAAACAGTCAATCTCTTTAATGAATTGCGAAAATTTAAGGATATGGGTCATACGATCGTCTTTATTTCACATAAATTAAATGAGGTTAAACAGATCAGTGACAGGATAACTATTATGCGTAATGGTGAAAGTCGCGGGACATATAATAATGCTGATATAACGATTGAAAAAATGACTGATCTGATTATTGATCGTGATCTGATAACTGATTATAGTCATTTGCGTAAGGATTACGAAAATGTTAGTACAGTCTTAAAGGTCGATAACCTGTCAATTGAAAGAAAGACACGTTTTATTTTGAAAGATGTTTCTTTTGCTTTAAAGCGAGGAGAGATACTAGGTGTTGCTGGTGTTCAAGGTAATGGTCAAGCAGAGTTAGTTCGTTGTATTACGGGCTTGATGGAACAAACCCATGGTAAGATTCTCTTAGCTGATAACGATATTAGTAAAGATTCTATCAAACAAAGAAGGGTAAAGGGTATCGCTTATATCCCAGAAGATCGAATGGGTGATGGTATAGCTGAGCAAGCATCAGTAAGTGATAATATCATATCGACTTATTATGATCGAAAAGATATTAACTCGCGCTTCTTTATGTTAAACAAAAAGATCGTAGCAGAAGCGGATCGTTTGATCAAGAAATTCTCGATCAAGACGCAAAGTAGTAAGACAAAAATCGGTAGTTTATCTGGTGGTAATATCCAGAAAGTGGTCGTTGCTCGTGAATATAATACAGCACCATCTTGTATGATCGCTGAGCAACCAACTCATGGTATTGATATTGGCAGTGCTGAGTTTATCCATACGCAATTGATCGATATGCGTAATAAGGGGGCTGGTATCCTTTTGGTAAGCGCCGATCTTAGCGAGGTCATGAATTTATCTGATCGGATCGTTGTCTTTTATGAAGGAGAGATCGTTGGTTACTTTAAGAGCGTTAAAGGTGTTACAGAAAACGAACTTGGCCTATACATGTTAGGTGTTAAACGTCAAACTCCAGAAGAACTTGGGGGTGCTTTAAATGACTAAGAAAAAAACGAAAAAGATCTCTTTAACAAATGAATTTGTCTTTGAGATCGTTAAGACATTGATCTCTATTTTGATAGCTTTAGGTTTGACATTTGTCGTTATTGTTTTGTTATCAGATAATCCAATCGAACTATTTACAAAATTATTGACTGCTCCGGTTACTAAGGTTCGCTATTTTGGTAATGTCATCGAGATGATGATACCAATCGCCTTTTCTGGTTTAGCGGTGTCGTTATTGTTTAGGACAGGATTATTTAATCTTGGTATCGAAGGTATATATTTTATTGGTGGCGTTGTGACTGCTGCGGTAGCTTGTACGGCAATTGATAGTTATGTACTTCATCCGATATTATCAATATTGATCCCAGCGATCGTTGGTGGATTGTTAATGCTGATCCCTGGCTTTTTAAAGGCAAAATTTAATGCTAATGAATTGGTTGTATCTTTAATGTTAAATTCTATCTACCTTGGATTAGGATTATTTATCATTAAGAATTATCTTAGGGGCATTGATACTTCGGCTATCGCTTCTCCAGCTTTTCAAGAAACAGCGATGTTGGATTATATCATTCCTAATACTAGGATCACGATCAGTTTCTTCTTATTGTTGATCGCTGTATTTTTGGTTTATTTATTATTATATAAGACACGACTTGGTTACTCGATTCGTATGACAGGGACAAATATGAAGTTTGCGTTGTATTCAGGAATGAATGCTTTTACATTGTTTATGTTGGTTCACTTCATTTCAGGATTCTTGGGTGGAATCGGTACATCGGTTGAGTTGTTGAGTTTGTATGGTCGATTTACTTGGATCGTCTTACCTGGTTTAGGGTTTAATGGCGCATTGATGGCTATGTTAGGACGTAATAATCCTGTTGGAGTATTAATATCGGCATTCTTTATTAGTTATCTTGCTAAAGGTGCTGAGGTTATGGCTTTGGGAAGTGATGTTCCAGTTGAGATCATGGCTATCATTCAAGCAGTGTTAGTACTGCTAGTTTCTTCACAATACTTCTTACGCAAATGGCGTGAACGTCAATTATTGAAGGAGGGTACTGCAAATGAACTTAGCTGATTTCTTTGCTTCGGTCTTAACGACTAGTTTTGTTTTTGTTATCATTCGAGTTGCCGTACCGCTTGTTTGTGCTTCATTGAGTGCCTACACCGCTGGTATCAGTGGTATGAATAATATAGCAGTAGAGGGTATCATGTTGATGGCTGCGCTGATGGCTGTATTAGGTAGTTATTGGACACAAAGCGCATGGCTTGGTTTATTGATCGCAATTTTAACAGGTATCGTTATGGCGCTAATGATCGCTTTGTTCTCGATGCGATTAGGTGCTAATCCAATCTTGGTTGGTATTGCTTTAAATACGTTTGCTACATCGTTTTCAATCTTTTTGTTATATTTATTCACAAAAAATAAAGGGTCAAGTGCTTCTTTGGCATCTAAGATATTGCCAACTGTTGATATTCCAATTATTAAGGACATCCCTTTTATTGGCGATATCATCTCTGGCCATTATGTGATCACATATCTTGTCGTTTTAGCAATGATCGTTATTTACCTTTTAATTTATAAGACTCCATTAGGTCTTAGGATCAAAGCGGCGGGCTTAGATCAAGAAGCCGCTCGTTCTGTAGGGGTTAATGTTAATCGCGTACGAATAATATCTTTGATCATTTCGGGATTGATTGGTGCATTAGGCGGTGCCTATATAACTATGGGTTATATGTCAGTATTTGTTAAGAATATCATTTCTGGTAGAGGATGGATTGGTATTGCCGTTGCTGGTATGGCAGGTAGCAGTTTCCCAATCCTGATAATTACAACTATGCTTTTCTCAATCTTTCAAGCAGTTACCAATATTTTCTTGTTATATAATTTACCAAGTGAATTGATCAATACGATACCATACGTTGCTGTTCTTGTTGGGATCATCATCTTCTCTATAACGGAAACGCGTAAACGCAAAAAAGGTGAGCTTGATTAATGCAACAAATATTGATTGATTGTGATCCAGGTCATGATGACATAATTGCGATACTCGTCGCATTAGCTCATCAGGACCAGATAGAAATATTGGGATTCACAACCGTTGCTGGTAATCAAACTGTTGATAAAGTAACAAACAATCTGTTGAAAGTATTAGATTATCTAGGTTTAAGATATGATGTTGCCAAAGGTGCAAGACAACCATTAAGACGACCACTAGAGGTACAACCCTTGGCTCATGGTGAAAGTGGGATGGATGGTCCTTTATTACCTGAAGCAAAGAGCCATCCATTAGCGATCAGTGCTGTTGAATATTTAAGGCATAAATTGCTAAACAGTACAAATAAGGTTACCTTAGTAGCATTGGGACCACTGACAAATATCGCACTACTATTAACGTTACATCCTGAAGTAAGACCAAAGATCGAAAAGATTGCGATCATGGGTGGAAGCCTTGATTCTGGTAATATCTTACCACGGGCAGAATTTAACATTTATCATGATCCTGAGGCAGCTAAGATCGTTTTTAGCTCAGGAATTAGGATCATTATGAGTGGGCTTGAAGTATGTTATAGTGGAAGCGTAACTCATGATAGGTTAGAGATATTCAACAACGATCATAAAGTATCAAGGCTAGTATATGAACTGATGGACTTCTTTAGTCAATATAGTAAACAAAGGAATATCAATAGTTCACCAATATTTGATATGACGGTCATCATTCATTTATTAAAACCGGAAATATTTAAATCTAAGTTATATTATATTGATGTTGAAACAGAAGGCGCGTTATGTCGTGGTATGACTGTAGCTGAAAAGCGAGAGTCATTACCCTTTGACAGATTAAATACAGAAGTATTATTAAGTGTTGATAATAAGGAATTTGTTGATTATTTCATTGAGAGTATTCAATCATTAGATAAGACAAGCTTGTAACGCTTGTTTTTATTTTAATGCACTATAATTGACATATGTCATAAATATCGATAAAATATATTCGTTAGATAGTGCTAACGATTATCAAGAAAGGAAGATATTATGAAAAAGATCGCTGTTGTTTATTGGAGTGGCACAGGGAATACTGAAGCTATGGCAAACGCTGTTGTTGAGGGTGCTCAAGCTGAGGGTGTTGATGTAATGCTTTATCAAGCCGCCGATTTTAATGCAGATCTTGTTGCTGATTTTGATGCGCTAGCTTTTGGTTGTCCTTCAATGGGGGCAGAGCAGCTAGAAGAAGATGTTTTTGAACCAATGTTTGCTGCTGTTGAACCGCATTTATCCACAAAGAATGTTGCTTTATTTGGCTCCTATGGATGGGGTGATGGTGAATGGATGCGTTCTTGGGAAGAAAGATGTAGTGCGGCTGGTATTATTTTAGTTACAGACAGTGTTATTGGAAATGATTATCCAGATGATGAAGTAACTGAAGCATGTAAAGCTGTGGGTAAGACTTTAGCAGTATTATAAAACCTGGTATTTCCAGGTTTATTTTTTTGCTAGATATAGATCAATCGTATCATATATCTTGATCATATTGCCATTATCATTAATAGCTTTGATAATGGCTTTTTTAAATTCATTGTGATTAAGAAGGATGTGATGGTCAGAATAGGTTGACAGTAAGTCAATGTAATCAAGTGCAGTCATTGTACGTGCGTTGTGATATAGTTTTGTGACTATTTC
>JAQUCI010000032.1:6726-12983 GCA_028686295.1 Erysipelotrichaceae bacterium
ATCATCATTGATAAATGCCCTTGTTGCTTGTCCTGTACCAAAGCCAATCTCTAAGATGTTGTCATTGGGATTAATACAAGAATATTTTTTTATATCATCAAATAACGCGATTGGATAAAAGGGTCGAACTCGATGATAAGCTGCAGCATTGATATCGAAGATATTTGTTTTGTCCACGGATCAAATCTTCCTTATGTCTATCCATATTAGCATAAGTTTGAAATAAACAGAATAGATTGGATAATATTGTTAATAATTTATGTAGATCAACGAATTATCATATAAATATAACTGATATATTTAATTTGTTTCATTTGATTAGTGAAAATATCACATGATTTCATATTCTAAGGTTAAATGAGTAAATTGATATCGTTTTCATTTGTCTAGATAATAGACATAGGAAAAGGAAAGGAGGTAATTAATGAGGGTTTTGAATATTAGAGTGGACGATAGATTAGTTCATGGTGTAGTTGCCACTAACTGGGTTCCACGATTAGGAGTTGATCGTGTAATTGTTATTGATGCTGAAAGTGCTAATAGTCAAATGTTAAAAAGTGTATTAAGAATGGCCACACCTAAAAATGTTAAACTATCAGTTATTAATGGGGAAAAAGCACTAGAAAATTTTAATGACAATCGTTATGCTGATGAAAAGATAATGATCGTTGTTAAGACTTTACTACCAATAATTGAATTGCTTGAAGGTGGCTATAAATTTGATAAGATAACCATTGGCAATTTAGGCAATCAAGAAAAAAATGCGAGCACAGTTGCTTTGACTAAATACGTTTCTGTTAATGATGAGACACGTATGTTGATCAAAAAAATCGCTGATTTTGATGTAAAGGTTAAGGCACAGTTGATTCCTGAGGATTATGAAGCAGATATTGTTGAATTATTAAGTAAAAAATGATAAGGGGGAAACAAAATGATATCATTTATACAGATTTTGTTGATAGTAACAGCATTAACAGCGATTTCGTATGAAGTATTGATGACGCAACAAATAGTTAAAACTTGTGGCGATTCAGTGTTAATGGGATTCTTAACAGGTTTGATTATGGGAGATGTTACTACTGGTTTATTAATTGGTGGTACAATGCAACTAATGAGTTTAGGATTAGCAGGTTATGGTGGAGCATCAGTACCAAATTACCGTGTTGGTACTGCTGTTGGTGTTGCCATGGCTATTGCGACAAATGGTGGTTTGGAAGTAGCATTGGTTGTTGGTATACCAGCTGCTACATTAGGTGTTCAATTAGATGTGCTTGCAAAGATGTTTGGTACAGTATTTCTTCACATGGCTGAAAGAGCAGCTGATAATGGCGAGTACAAAAAGAGTTATAGAATAATATTCTGGGGAAATTTAGTAGGAAGCAGAGTTGCTTTAACAAATACATATCCAGCTCTATTCTTCTTAATGTTGGGTTCTGCTTTTATCGAATCATTATTAGCGGTAATTCCTGCATGGTTTATTTCAGGATTGTCAGTAAGTGGAAATGTCTTGCCTGCTTTAGGTATGGCTATCTTATTAAAATACATGCCAATTAAAGGCAATATGCACTATTTGATTCTAGGTTTTGTTTTATCAGTATATTTCAAATTAGATATATTACCAATCGCAATCGTTGGTGGAATAATTGCTGTTTTAGTTTATCAGAAATTACAAAAAGAAAGCTCAAATCAAGTTAATGTGGCAGGAGGATTAGGTGATGAGTAACCAAAAACTAACAAAAAAGGAATTGTGGAAATTCTCAATGCGATATGCATTGACGGCTCAAGCTTGTCAAAACTATGAAACTATGCAATCATGTGCGGTTATTTATAGTATGGGACCATTTTTAGAGAAAATCTATGCAGATGATCCAGAGTTGTTGAAGAAGAAATTTAAAGCACACTTTCAGTTTTTTAACTGTCAGACTTATTTTGGTGCAGCAATAAATGCAGCGGCGTTAGCTATTGAAGAAACAAAAACAGATGATGCTACTGCAGTTGCTCAAGCTATCAAAACGTCTTTGATGGGTCCTTTCTCTGGTATTGGTGATGCATTATTTAATACAATGCCGAAGGTTATATTAGCTGCATTGTCTGCTTATGCTGCGGTTGAGGGTAGTTTCTTAACAGGAGCTATTTTATTAGCAGTATTTTCACCACTATTGATTTGGGCACGTTGGCAGATAATTCAACTTGGATATTATCAAGGTGCTAAGATAATTACCGAACATCATGAACAAATGAACAATATTAGAGAGGCGATATCAGTACTTGGAATCATTGTTATTGGTGCATTGATCGCGACGATGGTAAAAGTTAATACTCCATTGACGATAACTGTCGGTGAAGCTGTTCAACCAATTCAAGAATTGCTTGACAAGATTTTCCCTAAATTGTTACCTGCTTTAGCTACTTTCTTAGTCTATAAGGGATTAGATATGAAGAAAATGAACACGGTAAAAATGGTATGGTTAATTATTGTCGTTGTTATGGCTTTGTCTTTGTTGAAAGTATTAGGTTAGAAGGTAAATAAATGCTAAAAATAGTTTGTAGTACTGTAGATATTACTCCAACAAATCCTGTTTACTTACGTGGACATGCTATGCGAAAAGATAAATCAAAGGGAGTTCATGATAATTTAGAAGCAGTCATATGTTGGCTAATGGTTGATAATACATTGAACCTATTTATTAATGGAGATGTTTCAAATTGGGACTATGCATTTGTACATGAATTTAAGGAATCGATTAATAAGCAGTTTGGTGTGGCTTTAAACCATATTGTTTTAAGTGCTACCCATACTCACTCTGGCCCTGTCTTATCAACCGTCGATAAAGAATTACCTCATGATGAAAATTATCGTCAAGATGTCATGAAAAAACTTATTGATGGAGCTACAAGTATTTACGGAAAAGAACAGTTAGTTAAAAAAGTAGTATATTCGAATGGATTATCAAATGGATTTTACGGTAATCGAAATGGAAAAGATAAATACGGAGATCAAAATATCTATGTTTTAGAGTTTAAAAACGATAATAATGAAAATATTGCGGCATTTGTTAATCTTTCTTGTCATTCAACTGTCTTAAGTCCTACGGAATATCAATTAAGTGGAGATCTATTGGGAGCAATCAGAAGGAAACTTACACCACTGTTAGGTGTAGTACCAATGATGATGAATGGAAATGCTGGAGATATGAGTAATCGTTTATATCGAAAGAACAATGATTTTGTGGAGCTAGATCGAGTTAGTTCAGGTATCGCTCATCAAATAATGGGATTTGCTCATAAAGAAGAGTTGATATTGAAAGAACAAAAATCAAAAAACTTTACCTTTGAAGTATCTTATGATACTGATAAAGAAACACTGCAGAGTAAACTTATTGAATTCAGTGCTAAACTAGATAATGTTGAAGAGTTTGATGCGCGAAAATGGTTAATATCTGAGATAGCAGGATTTAAACGCAAATTAGCAGTTGATCATGTGGATTTAAAACTTGAAACAACCATCATAAGGATGAATGATCTAGAGTTGGTCATCGTACCCTGTGAAATGGTATCAACTTTCGGAAAGCAAATTAAGAAGACATCTTCAGCAAAAGTATGCATTGTGTGGGGTTATGCTAATGGTCAAACAACATATGTTGTTGAAGCCAGTGAGTTTAATGGTGGACATGATGGTATAGCTACTAATTTACCAAAAGGTAAAGCTGAGGAATATATAGCATTAATATTGCAAAATCTTATTGACTAAGTATTGATAAGTTTGACTAATAGAAGAAAAGCAATAGAATATTCTATTGCTTTTCTAAAATGTGTTATGATTTGTATATGATTATTTAAGGTGAAAAAGGCAAGATATGAATTTAAGTCAAAGACAGTTGCAACTTCTGAATATGTTAATTGAGAATAACTATTTTGTTAGTGCAGATGATTATGCTCAACGACTTTTTGTTAGTTCAAGAACTATTAAAAGCGATATTGGTGTGATTAGAACTTATGTAAATCAATACAATGTTGATATCCTATCCAAACGTGGTAATGGCTATATGCTAATAGCAATGGATGATCGAGGTATTTCGAATTTAAAACAAGTATTAAGCAAAAATACGTATAATTTTGGTAGCTTTCGAAATGATTATCAGCAAAGAGCATATCTTTTATATCGTCTAGTAATAAATAAACTAGATTGGTTTAAGATTGAGGATCTGGCTAATGAAATGAATTTAAGTCGTAGTTCGATTAATCAAGCTATGCCTGAAGTTAAGCAAAGATTAGCGAATTTTAAACTGGAGTTAATTAATTCACCTTATAAAGGGATGTGTTTAATTGGTTCAGAAGTTGCGATAAGGGCAGGGATCATTGATAGTTTTGAAAGCATTTATGATGAAGAATCATCTAAATATCTACCACAGGAGTTCTATCAGTTAAAAAATTTAAATGTGCTAACGATACGTGATAGTATCATCTATCACTTTAATCATCAAAAATTATCAATTAATAGTATCTTGTTAGATAAGATAACTACGGCATTTATCGTTACCTTGTTAAGGATTAAGAACGGTTATATTATTAAAGATGATCTTTCTAAAATGATCAAAGATTCGAGAATGATTGACGTTGTTGATGCAATATTGAAGGAAAACAATATTGAAATTGATCGAGAGGAGATCATGTTTCTTGCTATATTTTGTTTGGGATATACTTATCCGAAGGATACCCAACAGATAAAAGAATATTATAAAAAATATTATGATAAAGTATCGATAATTATAAAAGATATGTTAACATATGTTCAAATTTGGTGGCATGTTAATGTCGATTCAGGACAACAAAAAGAACAATTACAAAGAATACTATTACAAAACTATGTATTATCATCACATGACATGTTTGCTTCTTATTTTAAGGATGCTGTAAGAGAATATGTCAGAATTAGTCCAATTATGTTAGATCTTGCTGTCAGGACCTCCTTAATGCTAGCAAACCAATATAAGTACATTATATCGAGGCGTTTGTTGTACTCCTTAACACTCTTTTTTGAATATCATTATTGTCGTAATGTCAATGTAGGACTAAAACCAATTACAATAAAGATAGTAGCTAATTTTGATCATTTGATTGCAAATATCTACTATTATTTTATCAAGAATAAACTTATGTCCTTGATAGATAATGTAGGAATTGTTGATCGTTTTGATGAAAATGATCCTGATTCATTGTACATCATAATTGATCAGGAATTTATTAAAGCTAGAAATGTCATAAATGTCACTTATGTATTAAAAGAAAGAACTTTTGAACTAATTTTGAGAGAGAAAATTATCGAGATGTATTTTGACTTTTATCATGATTATCACATTAGTGGAACAGATTATTATGTGTTAAATAAGTCGATGAGTAAAAATGAATTATTTCTATTGATATCAGGCTTATACAGTTCGAGTATTGAAAAGAAAATGCAAACTTATGAGTTTATAACTGAGCGAGAGAGAATTATCAGTTATGAAAATCCTAAAAATAATTTAGCGATTATATGTTTGTTTGATCAAGACAAGATTGGAATTTCTTTGTTTGAACTTAAGAAGCCATTGATTTTCAGAAACTGGACTGTTGAGAAAATACTAGTGCTATCTATTAATAATCATGAAGATGAGATTGAAGTATTTTCACGTGTAACTAAGCATATAATGTTAGATTATGAGAATTTTTCAAAAAAAGTTAAAGATTTAAATAACAATCAGAACATCTTGCCAAATTTGATTAAATCATCTATAAAATATTAAATTAAATGAAAGGAAGTATAATGTTTAAATTTTCAAATAGTAATAGAGTTATATCACCAAGCACGCCACAATATTTTGCAGGGCATGCTCAACGTAAAGAAAAATCAACGGGCGTTCATGATGATCTTTACACTTATTGTTTTCATTTTTTAACACAAGATGGCAATCATTTTCTATGGATTGAAATTGACATCATTAAAACTGATTTGATTATGACAAATCAAATTAAACAAAGAGTTGCTAAATATTATGGTATAGCTGAGGATAACGTTGTTATATGTGCTGGCCATTCACACTCGGCTCCTTTGCTTGATGATTCGAGAATGCCAGATATGCCATGCGATCAGGTTTATAAGCAATATGTCATAGATAAAACTGTTGAGAATGCAATTGCTTGCGATACAGAAATGATTGAAGCCAAAATGGCTTTTTCATATGGTGAAGTGTTAGGCTTTTTTGGTAATCGTAATGATC
>JAQUCI010000033.1 GCA_028686295.1 Erysipelotrichaceae bacterium
ATTATATGCCATCTTGGTGTTTATCATACTTGAGCCAAACAAAAAAAAGATAATCACCATTGGCATTATCCTAGCTATTGTCTATGGCACATATTTTATTATTCACCACTTGATCATTAAAGATTTAGCCGTAACATTGAGACTCCAAAATAACTTTTATTATTCACTTGCGTACGAATTAATCTATATGTTCATATTATTACTGCCACTTGTATTTGTCTATGCTATTTACCGCGTTAATCCCAAATTTTCAGATGTAGAAAAAATCATGGTCATGGTAGCGATGTTAATTTCAATACCCATTGTCATAACCAATATCTTAACTATCAGCCCATCTACTTATGTTGGATGGACTAAAGCTAACTTCTTTACCTGGTTCTTTGGCATTTATGATATCTACCATCCACGTGAAATAGCAACTAAATTTTTCTTCACTGAAGGAAATACGACTGGGATAATATTGTTTGCCACATACCCATTTACTATTAATATGATGAGAAAGTTAAAAGCGAACTGGGCATCAATCTTCATAGTCATTATTCAAGGATTGGCAATGTTTTGTATAGCTACAAGAGTAGCATCTTATGGGACTATATTAATTATGATTGCGTATTTAGCAATTCTTGTATTTGTATTTTTATTTAAGAAAATCCACATTGATAAACGATTTATGATCTCTTTCTTTGTCATACTAGTTTTATTCGGTTTGATGTTTAAATATACCCCTGCCTATGTAAACCAACAAATTAATTCAGAAAATAATTTTTTGATTATCGAAAATGAAAGTTATCGACAAAATGTTAAAAATACAATATCTAGTGTAAATCTTGATCCACTAAGCGAAGAATATATCAACTACTACTCGCATATATTTGTAGACAATGTTTTCTTACTAGCTATTCCTCCCGTTTATTATATGAAACTATACGATTATCGGCTAGATCCCAAATTTTGGGTTGATCTAATATTTGAATATGAGTATTATGAACGCGCTGATGGTAGAGCATTTGAGAAAATATTTTCTGAATATCAATGGGCAAAACTAGATGCAAAGCAACGCTCATTTGGATTTGGCTACTCAACTTTCATGAACGGCGGTATTTTGTTAGAAAAAGATTTTGAGATGCAATTTTATACTCATGGTTATATTGGCTTTTTAATCCTTGTAGCACCTTGGTTATTAATTTTAGCCGTAGTACTTATTAAAGGATTAATTAATTTCAAAAAAGTATTAAGTATAGATTTACTCGTTGCTGGCATGTCGTTCGTAGGCGCACTTGGTTCTGCCTACATGTCGGGTCATACTCTTGATGAGGTGTTTTCTTCCATCATTCTTGCGATGTTAGGAGCTTTATTATTGATTATGGTTAATAAAGAAAGAGAGATAACTAATGATTAAATTTAATATTCCACCAATAACAGGAAAAGAAATAGATTACATAAAAACTGCACTTAATAACCAAAAAACGTGTGGAGACGGATATTTTACAAAAAAATGTAATGAATTATTAGCTAAAAAGAGTGAATGTAAGAATGTTCTTTTAACTACTTCTTGTACTACTGCATTAGAAATGTCAGCTATTTTATCTGATATTGAACCCGGTGATGAAGTTATAATGCCTTCATTTACGTTTTCATCTACTGCTGATGCCTTTGTCTTGCGAGGTGCTATAGCTGTGTTTGTAGACATCAATCCAAAGACAATGAACATTGATGCTGACTTAATCGAAAATGCTATAACCAATAAAACTAAAGCTATTTGTATAATGCATTATGCTGGTATAGCATGTGATATGGAACCAATAATTGATTTATGTAAAAAATATAGTCTATCTTTGATTGAAGATGCTGCTCAAGCTGTTAACGCTTATTACAGGGGAAAAATGTTAGGTACGTTTGGAGATTATGGTTGTTATAGTTTTCACGAAACAAAAAACTATAGTATGGGTGAAGGTGGTGCCATACTAATAAATAATGATAAAATGGAGATGGCTGAAATAATACGTGAGAAAGGTACGGATCGTAGTCAATTTTTGCGTGGTCAAATAGATAAATATACATGGGTGGAAAAAGGAGGTTCCTACTTGCCAAGTGATGTACTAGCAGCCTATCTCTTACCCCAATTAGAAGCAATGGATGAAATTAACCAAGATCGTTTAAATAGTTGGAATATATATTACAAAACACTTAATCCACTAGCGGAACATGGTTACATTGAATTACCCTTTATACCAAGCGGATGTCAACACAACGCACATATGTTCTATATAAAAACTAAAGATATCAATGAAAGAAGCTCATTGATACAACACCTTAGAGATGACGAGATTCAAGCAGTCTACCATTACATCCCACTACATTCAGCTCCAGCTGGATTAAAATATGGTCGCTTTGTTGGTGATGATAACTATACTACAAAAGAAAGTGAACGCTTATTGAGATTACCGATGTATTATGGTTTAACTAGCGATACGATTCAAAAGGTATGTTCTTCAATAGCAAAGTTCTATTTAAGATAAGATGAAAAAAAGAATATTAAATTTACTTAGAAATAAAGAAGTAATACTTTACCTCGTCTTCGGTGTTCTAACAACGATCATCAATTTTATCGTATATACTTTTCTTACTCGTACTTTTTCTCAAGACGAAATCATAGCTAACAGTTTTGCATGGGTTATTGCTGTTATATTTGCCTATATCACTAATAAGACCTATGTGTTCACGTCAAAAACTTATACATTTAATGAGTTAACAAGAGAAATATTAGCTTTCTTTCTTGCAAGAGTATTCTCACTTGGAGTTGATACACTAATCATGTTTATTGGGATTAAGATCCTGTTCATATATGATCTTTATGTTAAATTTGTCGCTCAAGTAGTTATTGTTATCTTAAACTATGTCCTAAGTAAATTTATTATTTTTAAGAAAGGTAAATCTAATGTTCAAAGTTAGTATTGTCGTTCCTGTCTATAATGTCGAACAATATTTATCAAGATGTCTTGAATCCCTAGTAAATCAAACGCTACAAAATATAGAAATTTTGGTGATCAATGATTCATCTCCTGATAACTCACAAGTTATCATTGATGATTATGCTAAGAAATACCCTAATATGATCAAATCATTTATCAAACCAAACGGTGGTATTTCATCAGTGCGTAATTTCGGAATTAAACACGCTACTGGTGAATATATTGCCTTTGTTGATAGTGATGACTATGTTGAACATGATATGTTTGAGATAATGTATAACGCCGCTATCATAAATAATGCTAATGTAGTTATTTCAGACTTCTATTTTACTTATCCCGATAAAGAGATAATATATAATGAGTTTCCTTACAATGATTCAAAAAGTATGATCATAAACCTATTTGCTGTATTGTGGAATAAGCTCTACAAAAAGGAATATTTAGATAAATTAAACATCGGTTTCATGGAGGGTTATCGTTTTGAGGACGTCTCTTTTTTAATGAAAATGGCTGTTTATCACGAGCGTTTCCATTTTGTCGCTAAACCACTTATTCATTATGTTCAAAGACAGGATTCTATAACCGCCTCACACAATTATCAAGTGAAGGATATCGTATTCATCCTCAATGATATACTAGCCTTCTACAAAGAACGCGGATACTATCATACCTATCAAAGTGAATTAGAATATTTCTTTATTCGTTTTACCCTTGGACAACCATTTAGAAGTTGCTCAAAGATAACTGATCAAGAAGATCGTAAATATTCACTTGACTTACTGTGGAAAACACTAAATGATAATTTCCCTAATTGGAAATCAAACCAATATATAAAAACCTTACCAGGACTAAAGAATCGTTATTTTAACTTGATAAATAGACCATTATATCATATCAGTGCTTTTATCAATCGTCTGTTATAATGGTCGTACCGGATATTACTTGTTCATAAAGCTCAGCATTAAGATAAGCATTTGCTGAGCTTTTTCCTTTTACTCTAACTAAATATAAGGGTGGATCAGTGCTAATGTGTGCAAATTCAATCGTTAATTCATCAATATCTTCTAAGTTATTATCAACAAAATTTATCAACCAACGCTCTAGCATTGCTGCAGTTGTAAGAGGTCCTTCATACTTATAATCATTTGCTAATTCTATTAAACTATTTTGATTAGCTGCTCTTGTGTTTTCATATAGTACCTGTTTCAATTGCATATCTTTGTTGATATCAAATAATGCTAAGGTTAATGAAAATACCAGTACAACAAACACTAATGCACTAATCGCTATCGACATTATTGCACACCCCTTTATAATCATTTAACCATTGCTCAAACCCTCCCGTTTCATCGCTTATCAAGTAAGAAAACCTAACAAGAATATCACACGAACTAACTTGATAATTATTATCATTTAAATACTCTTCAATATCTTTGATATCTGTTTTAGTTAAACTGATAGATATCATATTGCCATCAATCTTTAAATCGGCTAGCGCTGCTAATAATGAACTGTGTGCTCGCCAATTTTCAGGAAGAATTTCATAATCATGCAACGGATCATTTGGATCATAAAACACAACTTTATTATCTTTAAACAATTTCCACTGTTGGATAAGAGGTGCTAATGAAGTTACAGTATCAATCTCGTTTTTTGTACTTGATAATTGAAATTCTTGATCATAATCAACAACAGACATCTCCTTCTTTATCGCACGATAATGATCTCTGATGTAAACATAGGGTATGAATATTTCAGTCGCTAGAAATGTTCTTTTCATATCTTGCCCTTCCGTAAGATAATCACTCAATGATGTCTCTAAAACTTCATCATATAAAACTCTTTCATTTAATCTCATTAATTTCTTCAACGTTAATTGTCTTGAAGTAGCTAATGCTATCTCGTTAGCTAAATTCATAATTGCGTTTTCATTCATATCTGTTAAAGTATTCAAACTTTTATCTAGCAACTCAGCCACTTCAATTTCTTCATATTGCAATCCTTGATCAATCGTTTTAGATTCATTTTGATACATAATCCCTTGCCCTATTGATTGTGAATCACCTGGTTCCTCATCCCAACTTACAGATCCTTTGTTAGTTCGATAGTAAATCATTCGGTTATCATTTTCAGAAACACTTGCATCATAATCCAACCAATCAGAATAACCTGACCACGAGCGATAACGATATGCGTATTGTGTTTGGCCTACACAATTTGTATCTTCATCACTAAGGCAGCTTTCATATACATATTCGCTCCAATTCCCATAACTACGATTACGTATCCGATAAAATGTTGTTGGACCTAAACATTGAGTTAGATCATTACCATAACAAGATGTTTGATTATATCCGGTCCAAGAACTCCACACTTTTTGACTAGTAGAATATCGCAACTGACTTTCACAATTTTTGTATCCGGTTATATTTGAGCATGTATTTGTACTATAGCCTGACCAAGCACCCCATTTTATGTATTGATATCGATAACCACTTTGTTTATTCGTGATACGATAACCACTGCCACAGGGACCTTGTGTAAATATCGTGTAGTTTAATGTAGAATAACGAGTACTAGTAGAAACTCCCTTTTGACAGGTGTACTTATAATAACGACTGCAATGATGATCATTCGTTATTGAGCAAGTTGACTTAAAGCCACTGTAAGTTCCAATATAACTATATGTTCGATAACGATAATAGCGTAATGATCGCCACCGACAATCTAAACTATCATTACACGATGATGGATAACCTGTCGTATATGAGGAATAGGCGGACCAATAGGCAACTCTTTTATTATAAAATCTAACGCTTTCCCATTGACAGTCATAACTATCATTACAATCAATCGGGTATTGATTAGAATAACTACTCCAAGCATCCCAACTCATGCTTTGTTTCTTATACATTGTCCTTGTTTGATATGTGCAATTGAAATCATCTTCACAATCTTCTCGGCTATCAATAGTTGTATATAATGACCAATTCTGCCATGTTGCTTCGTTTACGCGCATTTGTACATATACATAAGGATCGTCAACATTATCTTTTCCGAGTGACCAAGAATCTTCTGGCCATTGAATATTCTTGTATAATTCTAAATATTTATGTACTAATTCAACTATTTGCTCGTTTTTCACATCTTCATAAGCAAATGATGAACCAAATACTGCATAAAGTCGCCCTTGGTCTTGATAATCGTTTCTAACATTTTCACAAATATCTTCTGGCCATTGACATACAACTTGTATTGTTTCAGTTGAACTTGTATCATACTCCCCTTCAGAAACTCTTCGCCAAAATGTTAGAAACTGTTTTAGATCAACTACATGTGTAAGTCCACTTTCTTCGTGTTTTAATACTAGTTTTTCATTTTCTACTGCTTTATCGATCAAGCTGTGATCATATAATTCAGTTTTCGCTAATTGAAATGACTTCATTGGCAAATCTTTTCTTAGATAATCAATATCTAGTGGATGGTTCTCTACAAATGTCTCTAGAAAAAATGATTGCACACTAATATTTGGTTCGACAGTATAGGTACTTATGTCTTCATTGTGTTTAACTGATAAGATATTATTATCACTATTAAGATAAAACTGTAATTCAATGGGAAAGTAATGAGTTTGACCATCTTTATGATATATATACTGGTGAGATAGATTATTAAAATTGTATCCATTTTCATTCTTTGTACCTAATAACCTCACATGTTCTGCTTTATCAAGATCAAAAAAAATATCTAAATAAATATTGTCTTCGATATTGCTTAATTTTAATAGGGTCATAAAATTAAAATTCGAAATATTATTATATGTAAACGTAACTTGATTTGATGTTAATGAAACCCTAATCTTTATTAACGTTTTATCTATTGATTGATGATCATAAACGACTTCTTCGCCTTCAAATTTTTTAACCATTATATTGTTTATATATAGACACCATTTATCGTCGCATGGTTCTATCTTTAACATTTTAATTTCATCAAGTATTCTTTGATCCGTTATATCTGTTAAAGACAAAGAATATCCATTTAAGACACTCTCTGCACTGACATCAATATTGAAAAACAAAACTAAAAATATCATCGTGAATATTATATATATTGATCTTCTCAATAAATCACCTCAATCCTAACATTCTTTGCCAATCCAAATTGTAGTAGAGAATGAATTTTTCAAGGTAATCATCATTAACCTCTACATCCTTCCCATAATAAAACAAAACCTCGTTAAGATAATCAAATGTTCGATAAACGATATCTTGATAAAGATCATTAACAAGCACATTACCTATCAGAACATTGTTCGGATGATAGTATATGGTAAGAATAGTATCTTTATTTATTAATAGATCTTTTATTGATTCTTCATTTAATCCAAATTGTGGTTTGATTGTTCCTTCTTCTATTTGTGGATGTTGTGAGCTATCTAACCAATATACACAACCTTCTCCATCATAAATTCGTTTACACACCTCGTTTCCATATACCATGATAAAATCACTGATTAAATTATCATAAATTAGACTATGTTCAAAATAACTTGATGTATATGGATCTTTTAATTTATATTTGTCAAAACTCGAGCTATCTTTAAATAAAATAAATACGGGGTTATAGTAATAAATTATGCTTTCTTTACCTTCAAGTGACTTATAGGTAAGATAGTCATTAGAATATTTTGATCTATTAATTGTAAATATATCTTCTACTTTATTTAATTTTATAAGTTCGTCTTTAATATAATCTTTATATTCCCAAGGAAATAGCGCATCACTCAGTTTATGCTTTTTGTCATTATCAATGATCATCTTATGTTTATAATCCTCGAGTATATCTTTACTACTCCCAATGATTGGGCATCCTTTATCGATAAAATCATCTTTATAATAGTCAAATGTCTCACTAATAGTCTCATAGATATTAAAGCGATCATTCTTATCGTTTTCATTTTTAATCATTTGTTTCGTTAAATCGATATTATAGTTATCATCTTCAAGATCGATCAAAGTTATGACTTCATTGGCTAAATCGTACTTGTATGCCTTATTAGTTGGCCACATTTGAAATTCATCCAAAAAATACGTGTATGCTTCTTCTTTTGTAAAGTTCAACCATAACTCTCCCTGATATCCGCGCTTAAAAACAATATCCGATTCATCTTCAACTAGCTGCCAACCAGTTCCATTTACTAAGACTTTTTTAGCTTCATTTTGCATTTGCATAGTTGAATATTCAACCATTTGCTCTTCATTCCAGTATTGTGGTTCTCGCATTTTATCAATTATATAATCATAACAACTCCTCAGAACCACATCATTGGATTGATCAACTTTGACCCTACAGATAATGATCATTCCCAAAAAAAAGATAATCACTATGATCATTAACTTTTTCATAACAGTTCTTTCATATTGACAACATCATCTAGTAAGTTAAATATTTCTTCATAACCCGTAAAAAGTGCTTTTATTTTATCACTCCTTAATAATACGATCATTGGAATTTCTTTAATAACAACATCTAACGAATCAACATATGTGTTTATATCGATCAATTCAATCCTAATTGCGTTACCATAACCGAGTTCAATGAATTTATTGATTAAATCCGTTGTTTCTTGGCAATAATCACAATCAGGGTCATAAAAATACTTTAGATCATATTCTGTGTAATTAACTAAAGATGATCTTGATTCTTCGTTTTCTTCTTTTTTTATAGCACCAAGAACAATTGTATCAACACAAAGTGAAGCACAACTCACGATTAGATCAAACACCAATACTATAATAAAGAACCTTTCTTTATATTTGATCATTTAGTATTCAACTATCCTTGTTCTTCCACTGTATGTTATGTTTTTGTTTAAATTTAACCATCCAAAGAGGTGTTCAAATGACACCTCAACTTGATATTGTTGTTTATCAATTGATGGGTGATCTAAGGGAGTTACATTTATCATAGTATTCGTCATATTAGCAAAATCGTTTATAGCATTAGTTTCATCACCATAAACCTCAACATACTGAATTACTGAATATAAGATTGATCTTGCATTTGAAGCATACAAGAAAAAAGAAATACAACTAGTAAGTAAGATTATACCGATAAAGATCAACATAACGTTGATCATTACTTTAACTGACGAATCCATTCTCGGTTATCACTTCATTCATCAATAGACTATCGATTTGACTATCAATACTTTCAGTGATCTTTTCTTTAAATCCACCAGTCGAAATATAAGTTATTAAAAAGACACCAACTAACACAGCTATAACTATCGCTACTAATTGTTTTAAACTCTCATCCATATTTTTTCCTCTTTCTATATAGTTTGACTAACAAGAATAAGCAAGTATCCTAACATCATCGTAACCATTAATACTGGCAACAATCCTAAATACTGAACTGTACCATTAATAGTCATGTTTCTATTTCTTCGTAAAACATTCAATTCACTAGATACATTATTATCAATACTCGACAATAGCTCATGATGATGGCCACCTCCACTTAAGGCAATTCGATTTATAACGCGCATATACATCAAAAAATTGTCTCCTGGTTCATATAATCGTTCGTAAAATATATAATAAGGTTCAAAACTTATCGGATCTTCATCAATCTGCTTAACCAAATCGGATAAAGCATCTCGATAGATATTTGGAACCAAATCGATAGCATGTTGTAAAGCATTACTGACGGGGTAGATATAACAGAAATATATGATCGTTTTTAGTAAATATGGCAATTGTTGCTTAATCAATAATTTCTTTGATCTAAATTTTAAATAAAGATATAAATATAGTAGTTTGTACATCATGATTCCAGATAATACTGCTACAAAAGACATTTTCTTATATATGATAAATATGATCATGCTAACTAAGATACTACTTAACAAACGAATTAATTGAAACAACTCTATATTATATCCAACACCTATTTCCCTAAAGTAAAAATCAAGATCTTTTTCGATAAGATGATGAAATAAGTTAAGTATCATTGACCAAATAAATTTAAACGATACCAAGATATCGTCTTTAAGCATAAACAATACTAAAACGAGTATCGGCAACATCAAGATTAATTCCATATCAAACCGCAATTAATCGATCACTCCTTTGTCATGTTATTATTGAAATAATTATCAATGATTATCACTACTAATATCGTCACTAAAATATATAAACTATTTACGAATGTTAAATTATCAAGATAAGTTATATTCAAGACATTCTTTAATTGTTGATACATAAACCAATAAACAGCTAAACTGCCGATAGAAATCATGAAATACTGAATTCTTAAAGTTTTTCTTTTCAACATATTTTCATTTACTTCTTTACTTAATTCATTTATGTCTTGATAAAATGTATTTAATAAACTTACGTCTAGATTATCATTTTCATATTGCATATACATAATTATCACATTTAGATGCTTGATTATCGAATATTGGTATTTGTTTGCAAAAACATTAAGAATCTCTTCCATTTCATTTTTTGATGAAGATAAAGATGAAATAATGATACTAATATCACTTTTCAACGGTTCATCAAGATCATCAACTACTGCTGTTAACGCGTGTTGTACATTTTTACTTTGGTTTAAGATCATCGACATGTTATGACAATACAAGATAATATTTCTGAATATGCGTTCTTTATAAATTCTTCTTGATGAGGCATAGAATATATATGGCATTACGATCAGACCAACTAGATAAAACACCAAGCTTATAAGAAGGTCATGTACTAAAGTATATGTAAACAACGAGAAAACAAGTGCTACGATAATGATATGTGAAGATTTTTTTAAGTCATAGTGCTTTTGTTTCATTTTTTCAATTGCAGTATTTATCTGCTTCTTAGGTAAAGTTATCTTTGTGCCAAATACCCATATCATTACTCCAAATATTACTATAGTGCTTATCAACATTGGACATAATAAGATTTTTTCACTCATAGAAATTTCCCTTTTAATTTACTTACATCTGTTTGTTTTTGTACTAACTTGCTCAAAATAGTTGGGCTTGATATCTTATTGATCAAATAGCTTTGTTTTTGATGATCATAACTATATAGCATATGTGTTACGGGTTTATTGTTATCAAGATAAAATTCACAAATTTCATTTATATACCGATGTGACTTTGCATCATTTTGATAACAAATATGTATGCCCACATTGATATTATGATGTATCTGTTTAAAAACACGTTCAGCATCACCTTCTTTTAATTGCCCCATATTTAACATCCTATATGGTATATTTATCGCAGAATCGGTATGTAAAGTTGATAATAAGCGATGCCCTGTTGAAACAGCATCATTTAATGCTAAGACTTCTTTCCCCCTTGTCTCACTTACACATATCCAATCCGGATTCTGTCTAAGACAGGCTCTTAATAAAGAATCAAACCCTAGATTTTTAGTTGTTTTCAAGGACAAGACATTTTTTAAGGGATATAAACGTTTAAGATAAACCTCTAAGGTATCTTCCATAGTAATGATGGCTTCATTGTTCCGTATCCAACGTGCTATATATCTTAATAACTCCGTTTTTCCACTTCCAGTTTCACCACCTATCATGACATTACACCCTGCATCAACTAAAGCAGTCATTAAAGTAATAAAATTGTCATCCGCATATCCTGTTTCAATCATGTTCGTTGAATCTATCCGTAGGTCATAAAGTGTTTTTCTAATAGCTATTGCCGGATAATCACTATTAATCAAAGATTCGTGAATGATATTAAAACGTAGTTGACCAAGATCATCATAATGAGCTTCACCATCTATTATCGGACTTGCATCATTGTATGCTCTTTTCATTCTTGTTGCCAATTGTCTTGGTAAGCGTCTGATTTGAATATAAAATTCATTGATCAAATCCAAACTGACATTTTTAAGATCGTATCGATAATGACCATATTTAATATTAGTTATCCAGAGATCTTTATCCCAGATCATGATGTCAGTAATATCATCATTCTTTAAAAGTTCGTACAATAAAGTTCCAAAGTCAATGTCTTCTAGGATCAATTATCATTACCTACTTCCTTTAAATCTTGATATCTAAGATTATACAGCCGCGTTTGTATTAATTGTCTTGTCGCTTGAACATCATAGATCTTCGATCTACTATGATCATCTTGATAACTTTGACCACTAATATAAGGTAAGATCATACCAAGATTATTAGCAGCTATTAAAACATCTATATCCTCTTCTTTGATCAATATTATCATTTGCTTTTTATTATCTTCTTCTATGATGTTTAATATTTCAACATGTTCCATTAACTTGCCGATTATCAATTTTGATTCATCCATCGCATCATTAGCTTGAAAGAATAGATCGACATACTGATATCTCTTTAATTGATCAATAAATCCCATATTTACATCTAAATCAAGTGAAAATGCATATTCATTCGCTTTTAACTCATAATCATCAACCAAATTCAGATCATCACATAGTTGTTGCTTGTAAAAGAATCCACCTTGGATCAATGTCATATCATTTTTTACATATTTACCGATCAATTCCTCACTATCCAAATATATCGATGCTTCTAAAGTTTTACTTGGAAAGGTTGAATACTTAATGTGTTCTTCTTTTATTTTCGTTAATGGGGGCAAATTTCTTACAACAATAGGAACCTTTATCAGATCAAAATGCTTATTTAAATATGCAGGGTAAAACAAATAATTGGTAAAAGCCAAGACAAGCGCGATAATAAAAATTAATAAGCTTAAATGGGATCTAAGATATTCGCGAACTTTTGGTATTTTTATCCTTGGATACCTTCCTTTCTAACTATGAACTTGCCAACATAGCAATAAAGTATAAACATAAAAATATAAAACTCCTAAAAAAAGATGATCATCGAGATCGGAAGAGCACACGTC
>JAQUCI010000152.1 GCA_028686295.1 Erysipelotrichaceae bacterium
TTCGCTTAAGCGCTAAGCGCATAACGGGATCAAGTCCGTCGAATGCTTCATCAAGTAACAGATATTTAAAGCCTGTTGAGAATGCTAAGATCAAAGATACTTGACGACGCATACCTTTAGAGAAAGGGTTGATCTTGGCTTTTTGATCAAGTTTAAAGATAGCGAGCATCTTATGATAAAGCTCATTGTTAAAATTTGGATAAAAGGTCTGATAGAAGTCACGCATATCAGTTAGCGTTGATTGATGCAAGAAATAAGGATCATCACTAACAAAAATAACTTGATTCTTGATATTAGGGTTTTCAAATACTGGTTGAGCATCAATTGTGATCATTCCATCATCAGCTTGATAGATTCCTGATATTAAACGAAGAATAGTTGATTTACCAGCCCCATTTGGACCAACCAGTCCATAAACTTTGCCCTCTTGAATTCGCCAGTTAAGACTAGTCAAAACTGGTTTGTCTTCGAGTTTTTTACTGACATTTTCGATTTGGATCATATATCTTCTCCTATACTTTTGCGGATTGTCTTTTTAATATCATTTTTATTTATGCCAATCTTTATCATATCATTGATCAATGACTCTAGCTCATCTAGTTTACTTATTCGAATACGATGAAAAACTTGTTTATTATCAGCTATATAGGTACCCTTACCTAAAATAAAGTAGATATAACCTTTTTCTTCAAGTTCTTGATAAGCTTTTTGAACAGTATTGGGATTAATACCTAATTGTTTTGAAAGATTACGTACTGATGGCAGTAATTGGTTAGGCTCAAAGATACCTAAAAGAATATATTCAATGATATTATTTTCAATTTGTTTATAGATGGCTTCTTTGCTGTTAGGGTTTAGTTTCAACATAATGACCTCATCACTGTATTACTGATGATAATACAGTATGATATCGATGATCATTTGTCAAACATAAGGTGATGATTGTGCTAAAATAGTATCGATATAGGAGAGTTTGTATGTTTGATGTAATAGTAGTAGGTGGTGGACATGCTGGCGTTGAAGCGGCCTTAGCTAGTGCAAGGATTGGTTTTAAGACAGCACTTATCACTTTAAATATAGAGATGATCGCTTCTATGCCATGTAACCCTTCCATTGGTGGTCCGGCTAAGGGAATCGTTGTCAAAGAGATAGATGCCTTGGGTGGAGAAATGGGCAAGGTGGCTGATCTAACGGCTTTACAATTTAAAATGTTAAATACTAATAAAGGGCCTGGAGTTCAGTCTTTAAGAGTCCAATCTGATAAAGTTGCTTACCGTCATATGATGCAAGCCAATCTTTTAGCTCAAGAAAATTTAGAAATTATCCAAGCCATGGTTGAAGAGGTCTTAGTCAAAGATAACGTTGTTTATGGAGTTAGATTAGCTGATGATACGCATTTAAAGTGTAAGAAACTGATATTAACTACTGGAACTTTTATGAGTAGTAAGATCATGGTTGGTGACAAAATAACTTTTAGCGGGCCAGATAATGATCCAACTACTTTTAAATTATCGCAATCTTTGCGAGATATAGGATTTACGACCTTTCGATTAAAAACAGGAACCCCAGCAAGGGTGTTAACTTCGTCAATTGATTTTAGTCAAGCACTTATTCAGCCAGGCAGTGATAATTTTTATCATTTTCATTATGCAACAAGTAAGGGTATGATCATTAAAGATCAATTACCTTGTTATTTGATCTATACCAATTCGCAAACGCATAAGATCATCAGAGATAACATTCATTTGTCGAGCATGTATTCAGGTGTTGTTGAAGGCAAAGGTCCACGATACTGTCCTTCGATTGAAGATAAACTTGTAAGGTTTGCGGATAAAGATCGACATCAGATCTTCTTGGAACCAGAATCATTAGCGTTGGATACAACCTATGTTCAAGGGTTCTCTACCTCTTTACCACATGACATTCAAGAGTTGATGATAAGAACTTTGCCAGGACTTGAAAATTGTGTGATCAAGAAATATGCTTATGCGATCGAATATGATGCTATTGATCCATTACAGTTAAAACCAACATTAGAAACTAAGTTGGTTGATGGCTTGTATTGTGCGGGGCAGATCATTGGTACATCTGGTTATGAAGAGGCAGCGGGGTTGGGATTATTAGCTGGCATTAACGCTACCTTAGCTTTGAAGAATGAAGAAGCCTTAGTTTTAAGAAGGGATGAATCATATATTGGTGTGATGATTGATGATCTTGTTACTAAAGGCACTAATGAACCATATCGATTATTGACATCAAGAGCTGAATATCGATTATTACTAAGACATGATAATGCATTAGAACGTTTGGGTGAATATGGATATCGATCGGGATTAATGAAAGAAGATCAATATGAATTCTATCAAAAACAAAAAAAGGAAGTTACTAAGCTTATTGAAGAATTAAAGGCTATCTTAATTAAGCCACAGATGATCAATGATTATTTAATTAAGAATGATTACTTGCCTCTAACCGAAAGTGTTTATTTCTATGATCTATTAAAAAGACCACATTTAAGTTTAAATGATCTTAAACAGTACATGATTGATAAATATGATGATGAGACGATCAATAAAGTGGAGATAGCGATCAAATATGCTGGTTATATTGACAAACAACATAAAGAAGCTAAAAAACTTATTGGGATGGAGAAATTAAAACTTGAGGGCATCGATTATGATAAGATACATAATCTATCAATCGAAAGTAGACAGAAATTAAAATTGATAAATCCAACAACCTTAGGACAAGCTAGTCGCATATCGGGAGTTAATCCTGCAGATATCGCTGTGCTTGCCGTATACATTAAACAAAGTAAAAATGAATGATGTAAGATTTGTGAATTAGATTTTTTATGGTAATTAAATTTGTTATAATGATTAGTGCGGAGGATATCCATGACTGTTGAAATGTTTAAGGATAAATTGATTAAAGAGCAGATCATTCTTTCTGATCAACAGTTAAAACAATTTGCTTTATATGCAGAATTATTGATCAAATGGAATGAAGTCATGAACCTAACGGCAATTACGGCGTTAGATGCCATATATGA
>JAQUCI010000034.1 GCA_028686295.1 Erysipelotrichaceae bacterium
CAAATAGTATTCGTGATAAACGAGTAATGGGTAGTTTTATCCAAATATTTATCATTAATACCTTGATAATTACCGTTGTTCCTAATATCAGTTGGTTAGGTCATGCTGGCGGTTTTATAGCTGGAATCATGTTTGGTCTTATCTTTAGTAAAAAACCAACTTGGAATCAGTTAAGGAAAAACAGTGTAATGGCATTGATCATCTTGTTTATCGCTTTGATCAATTTGACTTTTGTTGATCAACGCAAACTTCCGATCGATCCTGCACTTGATCATCAAGTCGTTGAATTATATAAGAAGCTTAATCTTAATTGGTATGCAGATATGTTAGATAAGAATATCGCAGATTATTATCAAACGGTGAGGTAAAATATGAAAAGAGAGAAAGTATTATCTTGGGATGAATATTTTATGGGGTTAGCACATCTATCAGCGATGAGGTCTAAAGATCCCAGTACTCAGGTAGGGGCTTGTATCGTAAATGCTAGTAACCGAGTCGTTGGAATTGGGTATAACGGATTACCCCACGGGTGTGATGATGATAAATTTCCATGGGATAGAGAAGGAAGGACTTTAGATACAAAATATGTTTATGTTGTTCATGCTGAACTTAATGCGATATTAAACAGTACGACTTCATTAAATGGTTGTACTTTATATGTGTCTCTTTTTCCATGTAATGAATGTGCTAAGGCTATCGTTCAGGCTGGAATCAAGAAGATAGTTTATGAAAGTGATAAATATTCAGATACAGATATTGTTAAAGCTAGTAAGCGAATTTTGAATGCGGCTAATGTTGAATTGGAACAAATGGATGAAACGATCAAGATTAAAGTTGAAAAAACAAAAAATGAATGATGATCGATATAGAAAGAAGGTTCATTAAATGATATTAGAAATAGTGACTCAAACTAAAGATGAAACAGCATACGCCCACCTGCTTGGTGCTGATCGAGTTGAATTGGTCAGTGCTATCACTGAGGGTGCACTAACACCAACATTTGGATCAGTAAAGACGATCAAAGAAGGACTTGGTGTACCAGCATTTTGTATGATCAGGCCTCATCCTTATAGTTTTGTCTACAGTGACAATGATGTTGATGAGATGATGAATGATATCATAAATCAAAAACCTTATGCGTCAGCCTTTGTTTTAGGCTGTTTGGATGAAAATGATGAGATTGATGAAGCTGCCTTGACAAAACTATTAAGCGTAGTAGATGATACGCCTGTTACTTTTCACAAAGCAATCGATAAAGTTAAAGATTTTAAAAAGGCGATTTCCATCTTGGCAAAATACCCGCAAATAAAAAGGGTGTTGACTAACTTCGGGATTAAGGATCCTACAACCAATGTTGAAAAGATCAAAGAGAATTTGGCGTTTTGTACAAGTCATGATATTACTGTTACTTATGCTGGTGGTGTAAATCTTGATATATTACCTACTTTAAAACAAGCAGGGGTTCAAGAAGTTCACATAAGTAGTGCAGCACGTATTGATGGTTTAGCAAAGAATCAGCTTGATCCAGAGATTATCAAAGCAATGGCTGCTTGTAAATAAAAATTAAAAAGTTCTTACGAACTTTTTTGTGTTATTGATCTAAGCATTATCAAGTATACGATTAGTATTTTTGAAATTGAGCTTCGCGACTTGACTTAGTTTGTCTTTGCCAAATTTATTAACAAAGCGCTTAGCGTTTTCATCTACTTTTTTTCCTGCACCTTTTGGGAATATCCAATCATAATTATCTTCCATATTTTTTAGGGCTTTTAAGAAGGCATATCGAGCTATCATACTGGCACAAGCTACTGCGAGATATTTACTCTCTGCTTTAGTGGTAAAAGTAATATTGTTAATAACGTTTACTTCATCTTTAAGATAACGGTAATAATTAATCTCTGGGGTAAATTGGTCAATGACAAGTAATTTAGGTAAACTGACTTTTTTACTTAAATTTAAATATGCCTGGTTATGCATCTTTGCTTTAATGGCATTCATATTGTTTAAGGCATATACATTATTATATTTTTGATCATCCAATATCAATAAGGAATATTTAAGTTTTTTAAGTAGTTTTGGTACGATCATCATTATCTGTTGATCGCTTAAGGTCTTAGAATCGCGTATTGCTAGATCATCAAGATATTTTATATCGCTAGTTTTGATTAAACAAGCACACACACAAATCGGGCCATAGTAATCACCAGTACCAACTTCATCACTTCCCGCATGGTCTTGGTTAGTAATTTGTGTTGAAAATGGTGATGCATAATAATCTGCTTGTCTACCTTGAAATACAACCTTTTGACTGTTATAAACAGAAATAACACAGTCTTGTGGTCGATATAATGCAGTAATATAATCTGATCTATTATCATTATCTTGATATTCTTGATATAGATCACTCAAAAGTTTTATTTGTTTATCATCAAGTTTTAGTGTAATAGTAGTCATGATCTCACCCATGGTTATCATAGCATAAATTTAACTAGCATTTACATTTTATCCTTATTCTAATAGAATAAAGAAGAAAAGGGGGGACAAATATGTATATTCCCACTGAGTATGTTATGTATATAAATATTGCCTTGGTCGTTTTCTTAGTTATCGCTTTGATAGTTGGTTATATTAAAGGGTTTCTTATTCAAGTAGTACAAGCTTTGACTGTGATTGTTGCGATCGTATTAGCATGGCTTTTATCTCCAACATTAGCATCGACTATTAAGATATGGCCTGTTGATCTAACACCTTTTCAAGATACAGTATTAAGTGATCTGTTTTATGAAAAGATCAATGCAAGTATTTGGTTCATCATTATCTTTGTGATCGTTGTTATTTTAATGTTGTTATTAAGACCAATCGTAAAAGCGATTGGGAAGATACCTGTTTTAAAACAAGTGAATAAATTGATGGGCATGGTATTTTCATTGTTGATCTATGGTTTTTATATCTTGATCGTTATCTTTATCCTTAATACACCGCTATTTACTAATGGTGCGACGATCGTTGAAGATACATGGCTCAAACCAGCGAAGGAGTTTGCGACAACAACATTTGGTTTTATTGAAAAACCATTATTAGAAAGTGAGAAATTACAAAATTTGATTGCTAATCGTGATAATCTTAGCCCAGATGATTTTGCGTTTTTAAGTGATTGGTTAAAACAACAAGGGATTGATGAAAGTACAGTGATCGAATTTTTCCAGCAAGTAAATAATGAATGATATTAATAAAGTATTAGAATTAGATGTTATCACTGAACAGATAAGTAAATATTGTATCTTTTCTTTAGGAAAAGATATAGTTTTATCTTTACAACCTTCTTATAACAAGTTGATTATCTTACAAGAATTAAAAAGATCCAAAGAAGCATTGGATTTGATAATTAAATATGGTTCACTACCTTTTAAGGGATTGAATGATATCACTGATATTTTGATAAAAGCACAAAAAGATGTAATATTACAGCCACAAGAATTATTATTAGTGGCTCAGCATGCTTATTGTTGTGAAGGATTGATCAATTTTATTGATGATCATAAAAATAACTATCAAGATCTTTATGATCTAATTTTTTCGTTAGGTTATTCTTTGATGTTGTCAAAGGAGATTGAAAGATGTATAGGCTTGAATTATGAAGTAGTGGATGATGCAAGTCCTAAACTATCTAGTTTAAGAAAACAATTGAAAGTATGCGAAAGTCAATTACATACTTTGGTTGAAAGATATGTTCAAAATCATGCTAATCATTTGAGTGATACAATAAGTACGCAAAGAAATGATCGTTTTGTGGTGCTAGTAAAAAGCAGTGATCGAAGAATGATCAAAGGGTTTATTCATGGGGAAAGCGCCAGTGGGCAAACTATTTATATGGAACCAGAGAGCTTTTTAAATCTAAATAATCAACGGCTTAGCATAATTAATCAGATCAATGATGAGATAATTAGGATTTTATTTGAATTAAGTCAAAAGGTCAAGCAACATGTTGATGCCTATTTAGCTAATTTAAGTACTTTAGCTTTATTAGACAGTTATAATGCAAAAGCGTTATGGGGAAAATATCATGATGCTACACTTGCTAGCATCAGTGATCGCTTAATGATTAAAAATGCTCGTCATCCTTTAATTGATAGCCATAAGGTAGTTGCTAATACTTATAAGATCATACCACCAATCAATACACTATTGATCAGTGGTCCAAATACCGGAGGAAAAACGGTAAGTCTAAAGACGATTGGCTTATTTGTTGTAATGACATATTGTGGAATCCCGATTAGTTGTGACGAAGCTGATATTCCTTTGTTTGATAATGTGTTTGTTGACATGGGGGATAATCAATCTATTGTTGAGTCTTTATCAACTTTTTCAGCTCATTTGAAACAATTAGCTTATATTTGTGATCGTGCTAGTTCTGAATCATTGATATTGCTTGATGAGCTAGGGGGTGGAACCGATCCAATAGAGGGAGAAAGTTTAGCGATTGCTATCTTGGATCATTTAAGACAACTTAAGGCGATGATCGTTGCTACGACGCATTATGATCGACTTAAGTTATATGGTCAAAAATATGACGATATCTTACTTGCTAGCGTACAATTTGATGTTGAGCATCTTATCCCTACATATCGATATATTGAAGGATTAGTTGGACAATCAAATGCCCTAGATATTGCTGATAAATTTGGTTTGAACAAATCAATCATTGCTAAAGCGCGAATGATCAAAAAACAAGGCATGAGTAAAGAAGATGTACTGATTGAAGAGTTGGAGAAAGCGATAGCTGTTAACAAACAAAAAATGGCTGAACTTGAAGATGAAAAGGTGATAACCCAAAACTTAAAGAGCGAAGTTATAGCTCAAAAGGATTTTTATGAAAAACAAAAAGATGCATTAATGATCAAGGCAAAAGAGGAAGCGGAGAAGTATCTAATGGATATAAGTGATGAGGCTGATCAGTTACTTAAACAGATGCATGAGATAACTTTAAGTGGACAATTACATGAGGGCATAGCTGTTTTTAAGCAGATTGAACAGTTGATCGATGACGACCAAGAAGAGATTGAGGTAGAGCGTGAGTTTATGATCGATGATTATGTGATGATCAAAAACACTAATCAAAAAGGTAATATAGAAAGTATCAATCGTAAAAAAGCGATCGTAAACGCTAATGGCATAAAGATAAATGTACCATTAAGTGAACTTTTATTGACTAAGAAAGAAACTAAGTTAAAACATAGAACTAATCATAGAGTAGAGCATCAATCACAGGCTTCATTTGAACTAAACCTTATAGGTTTGCGTGTTGATGAAGCAATGCCAGTATTGGAAAAATATATTGATGACTGTGTCTTAATGAAGGTTCCTTTTCTACGGATAATTCATGGATTTGGAACAGGCGCTTTACGAAAAGCGGTTTGGAGTCAGTTGAAGAAGAATCGATTTGTTGATGAAATAAGGCTGGGGAGCCAACAAGAGGGTGGTAGTGGTGCAACGATAGCCACGATCAAAAGAAAAAAATGAGATCACAAGAGTTAGAAGCAAAACTTAAAAATCTTCCTGATAGTCCTGGCTGTTATCTAATGAAAGACAAAGATAATAAGATCATCTATGTTGGGAAAGCTAAAAGTTTAAAGAATCGAGTTAAACAGTATTTTACGGGAGCTCATGATCATAAGACGACTAAACTGGTCAGTAGGATCAAGGATTTTGATTATGTTTTGACTAATACAGAGAAGGAAGCTTTGTTGTTAGAGATAAACTTGATCAAACAACATTCTCCTCATTTTAATATTATGTTTATGGATGATAAGAGTTATCCATATATCAAACTAACAAGTGATGAGTATCCGATGTTAAGGTATGTAAGAGAAAAGAAAAAAGATAAGAAGGCAATGTATTTTGGACCATACCCTGATGCTGGAGCAGCTCGAACGACGATTGTATTGCTTAATCAAATTTATCCTCTTCGTAAATGTCGAAGATTACCAAAAAAAGCATGTCTTTATTATTATCTAAATGAGTGCTTAGCACCATGTGAATTTGCGATCGAAAAAGAAGTATATGAAAATATAAGACGACAGGTGATCAAAGTATTAAAGGGTGACACAAAAGAGTTGATCGATGATCTTACTTCAAAGATGAGTAGGGCAAGTGATGAGTTGTTGTATGAAAAAGCCAAAGAGTATCATGATCTGATCAAAGCTATTAATCATATAACTGATAAACAACAGGTTCAGTTTGCGGATAATGTTGATCAAGATGTTTGGCATTTTCATACACTAAAAGGTTATATCTGTATTCAACAGTTTATGATCAGAAATGGTAAGCTACTTAGAAGAAAGGCTGAGATCAATGAACTATATGAAGACAAGATTGAAGCATTTAGTGCTTATGTTGCACAATATTATCAAGATAATATCAATGTTAAAGAGATATTAATGCCACCGATGATCGATCTTGATCAATTTGAAGATGATCTTGTCAAAAGGATGAGTATTCCTTATAAGGGACAAAAAAGAAAACTTCTAGAAATGGCTTATGATAATGCCGTTGAGTATCTAGAAAGAAAGTTTAATGTCATCAATAATTTGGATGAGCAAAATGAGATGGCAATGCGTGAGATCAATAAATTAGTTAATAAAGAGGTAAGAAAGATTGAAGTGTTTGATAATTCACATATTGCTGGTACAAATACTGTTGCGGGAATGGTTGTCTTTATTAACGGAAAACCTAGTAAAAAAGATTATCGCAAATTTCAATTGCATCAAGCAAATGATGATGTAGCTTCTATGAGAGAAGTTATTTATCGTCGTTATTTTCGTTTATTGAAGGAAGGTTTAGAAATGCCTGACCTTATCTTGGTTGATGGTGCTTATCAACAAGTTAATGCTGCTAAAGAAATACTTGATTCATTATATCTTGATATACCAGTTTTTGGGATGGTGAAAGATAAAAAGCATGATACTTCAGGATTGGTTCAAAGTGATGGTGCAGATCATCATTTGCTTAAGGATTCTGCCTTGTTTTTCTTTATAACCAGAATACAAGATGAGGTCCATCGTTTTGCGATCTCATATCATCAACACAAGCGTTTGAAAGGACAGACACGGTCGGTATTGGATGATATTAAGGGTATCGGTAAAGAGCGTAAGCATAGGCTAATGAAATACTTTGGTAGCTATAAACGGATTAAGGATGCATCGATTGATGAACTTAATGAAGTATTACCTTATACAGTTAGTAAGATATTGTATGATCGCTTACATAATAATGATAATTGATCCAAACTGTTTACAATTGCTTATGCTTAATCTAAAATGTAAAAGGACAGTTAAGAGGGACAAAGATGACTGGTAAAAGAATTGTTTTTATAGTAGTACTATTAATGGTAGCTTTTGGTAGTTATATGTTCATGAATAAAGACTATGACCCATTAGCACGATATCAATATAAATTATCAACTGAGCAACATAATAAAGTGACCGCTAATCTATCATCAAAAGAAATAGAATATTTGATAGAATATGCGATAGCTCCACAGGAATTTATCGACTATGTTGGCTTAGAGGGTTTTAATATTTATTTACTAGATTACTATAATGAAATGTACGACCTTTATGGTTGGATCGAATCCAAAGAGACCATAATGAAACTGGTCAATGTTACAAGAGATATTTATACCAAAGATGAACTTAAAGCGGTAATAGATGATTATTATATATATGAAATCTTAACCTACTATCAAGATGGTAATACAGAAAAACTAGCTTTGAATGTTAACGATGTAACTTTTATGATTCCGGATGAACGTTCCATCGGTTATTATGGGCCAAAAGATCTAGTTGAAGTTGATGAGCGTTTGACAGTTAATGGCAATGTAAGCGTCCGTTTAGAACTTAAAATGATGATTGATGATATGTTTTTGGAATTAAAAACGATATTTCCAAGAACTTACGATGTGATCAAGATTGATCGTGGTTATCTCTCGTATCAACAACTGAGTTCTTTGTTTCAAACAACCAATGATCCTATCTATACTGTTGGTCATAGCGATTATCAATTAGGATTAGTGATCGATCTTGTTATTGGTGATGATAGTTTTGAAAGTAGCGATTTAGGTCAATGGATCATAAACAATGCTTATAGATATGGGTTTATCTTATATGGTGATCTTGATGAGAAAACGATGAGTTTTCGATATGTTGGCATTGCTTTAGCTAGTTCTTTATTTGAACAACAAGTGATTGATGATGAGGTTGCCGATGAGTAGGATTGGTGTTTTTGATTCAGGATTGGGTGGTTATTCGATCGCATATGCTATCTTTAAACAATATCCATTACAAGATATTGTTTTTCTAGCTGATCAAATTAATGTGCCATATGGCAATAAAGAAGAAAATGAGCTTGAAGATATCCTTTATTCACGGATGAGTTGGTTTAATAGACAGGGGATATGTGATGTTATCTTAGCTTGTAATACTTCAAGTGTTTTAAAGCTTGAGCGAGTTCTTAAAGATTTTCCAAACATGCGATTGCATCGAATCATTGATCTAACAGTTGATCAGATTAAAGGTCAAAATTTGCATGAGGTGATCGTATTAGCAACTAAGGTAACAGTAGAATCGCATGCATATCAAAAACGAATAAATGTGATATCACCTAAAACAAAGGTTTTTGAGATAGCGCTTGTTGATTTGGCTAAGTTAATTGAAGATCTAGTAGATGATCATCAATTGGATTTAGAGCTTGATCGACATCTATCTGGATTTAAACATCGAAAATTACCTTTCATCATGGGATGCACTCATTATCCTTTGATTGAAGCAAAATTAAACGATTATTTGAAGGGTAAAGGTTATTCTTCGATTAGACCAATTTTAGATCGTAATGATCTATTTAGTGTGGGTAGCGGTAACTTTGTGTGTTATACAACTGGCAATAGTGATCGATTGAAAAGACAGATTGCTGTTTTGTTTAAACACAAACAAGCGATATTGCATATCGATATATGATATAAGTATTAGTGAGGTAATATGGAACGTTTAATAGTTGTTAGTGATAATCATGGCTATATACAGCCATTATTAGATATAAGAGAAACTAATCAAGATGCTAAGGCATTTTTACATTGTGGTGATAGTGAATTAAGGCCAGAACTACTAAATGGGTTTGTAAGTGTTAGGGGTAATAATGATCTATTTCATGATTATCCAGAGCATTTGATAATAAAGATCGCAAATATGAATGTATTGTTAGTTCATGGACATCGCTTTGCTAGTAATAAGCGTATTGAACAAATGACGCTAATGGCTAAGAAAAATGATTGTCAGATTGTCTGTTATGGACATACTCATGTTTTCGCTTATGAGATCAAAAATGGAGTGCACTTGATCAATCCTGGTTCAGTATGGCGCGCCCGTGATGGAAAAAGGCCAAGCTATGTTAAGATTGATATCATTAAGCAGGATGTCATCGTTACAAAAATTGAATTGTAGCTTTCGTACTATTGCTAAATCAACTAAAATTTGCTAGTATAATAAAGCAGTTTGTCTACGTAGCTCAGCTGGATAGAGCATGCGCCTTCTAAGCGCACGGTCGGGGGTTCGAGTCCCTCCGTGGACGCCATTATTAAATATATCGCGTAAAGCGATTTTTTATTGATCAAATCAATAATTCATTGACAAAAATATTATCAATCGTAGTACATTTGTTTAGTTTTAGAAAAAAATATTTAAAAAATCAAATTTATATTTAAATACAATCTTTGATATGTTACAATCAAAAAGAAAATATAATAAAAAAACGAAAACAGCTTGATTAGTGCAGGAATATTATCATTATCAATTATAATAATTGATAAGAATAAAATAGATAAGAGGAAGTAATCTATGAATATAATTAAAAGAGCTGTTTTGTGTTTGATCGTTGCTGCTGAATTACTATATGTACTTCAACCTGTCGAGATTTTAGCTAAAGATAATTTGAAAGAACAATTTAATGAAAAAGGAGTAGCTGAGTTAACTAAAACAGAAGCAGCTACTTTTTATGATTATGATCTTTCAAGTACTAAGCCTATCCGAAGGATAGCAGAAAACACTAAAGATTCAGTATTATTGAAAAAAGCAGATGCTGAAACTAAGAAGATCGAATTTGAAACAGTGCTAAAAGGTGATAGCATATTTACAAAGAAGAAAGATAAATATAAGCAATATAATATTAAGGCTTCTCGTTTTGAATCTACCATTCCGGAAGTTTTAGATCAACAGCATCAAATAGAGATTAATTACAATGACACCCATATTACTTATTTACCGATGTTTAATAATTTTAATGATAGTTTTGCGAGTAAAGATACTGTTATCTATTATAGTGATAATCGTAATATAGTCTTTAAGTACTTTGCATATGATGATGCTTTTAAAGAAGAGATTATCGTATATGCACCTCAACTTGAATATGTCTTCTATTACGATATGGTGATTGAAAATGGTCAACTTATTGAAGATAATGGTCATTACATAATTGAGTCAAATGATAAAAAGAAATTGTTAGAAGTCAGGGCGCCTGTTGTAGTTGATGCCGTTGGAGAGCGTCTTGAAGAACTAGATATTGATATTTATCAAACAGAATCTGGTTATCATATTGAGTTAGTCATCGATGCTGATTGGATGAATGATGATCAACGGGTTTATCCAATAATAATCGATCCTGAATTTAAAGATGTTGCTAGTCAAACCGACACGATGATAAGTGAAGAAAATCCTAATACTAATTATGCCTATGACACCATATTAAGTGTTGGCTTTGATGAACTTAAAGAATATCGTCCGTTCTTTAAATTCAATGAGCAACAATTAGCACAAATGATCGCTGAAGGAGCGATTGTCAATGATGCCATTTTTTCGCTTTATGTATTAGATGATACCCAATTACAAAATCAAAATATTCAGTTATGCTCGCTAGATACGACATATGACCCCGTTTTATTAACTTGGGCTAATGGCTTTCAGATTGCATCTTCATGTCTTGCTACGACACCGGTTATTGATCAAGATTTGAAGTATTTTAATGATTTGTTTCCACAACTAGACAGTGCTCCGATTGATTTCTCACTGAGTTATCAAATCAATAGTGGCACACCTTTAAGTGCTATGGATGAAAATGATCTTTATTATCTTTTTGATCATGATCAAACAACGTATGTTTCTAGTGATAATGGTACGGAGTTAGTTGATCAAAGTATTGTAATTGATCTTAATCAGTTTATTCGACCTGAAGAGATAATGATTGCCTTTGGTGGTGATGTTGACTCATCAGGCGAGCAGTTATCTTTAACCTTTCTTAATACTAATACTAATGAAAAAACAACCCAGTTGCTATCAAACAGTATGTCATCAAGCACATTACCAACAGATTATGAATTGACAGTTCAGTTTACACCAACTGTTGCTTTATACGATCAAATAATCATTCAAGTAAATTCGCAACAGGCAGGTGGTAAACCAAGAATCAATGAATTTCAAATAACCAAGTATCAATTAGAAGAGCATTATCTCAGTATCGATATCAGTGATTATCTACAATCCTTAGTGGATGAGGAAATTGATAATAATGGTTTTTATTTAAAGTTAGCCAGTAATTTAGAACAAAAAATTGATTTTGTATCAAACGATGGTAACGATCATTTACCAACCTTTAGTGTTGATTATGAAAGCACATATGATGTTTCACTTAACTATGATTTAGATGATCTTACACTAAAGGTAGTACCAAGTGTAAATTATCAAGGGAGTACGGCTTCATTTGATGAAGTTACCTTTAAGGGCATTTCAACTCCAGGCTCATCTGTAACTTTATATTTTAAGGAGTATAATCAGCCAGATAATATCGTTAATGGTGAAGTTATTAGTAATATTGGTACAACATTTATTACTGAAGACATCAGTAATTATGAAAGTTATCATCATTTTTCAACTAGTGATCTAAAACAAAACGGCGTATATCAGGTTGAAGTTATTGCTGAAAAAGATGGAGTGGTTACTCAAGTCGTTAGTGAAGTGTTTATGATTGCTTACTTAAGTTATTATAATAACATTGCTGATCTGGCCTTCTTTTATGGTGTCGATGCTTCAATGCTTAGAGAAGATAATAATATAACGGGTGATTTAGATCAAAATAGTGTAATCTTTGTCCGTAATCCTAAACGAAATATTGGTATATCCTATTCAAGCGCTTCAATCGACTATATCAATGATACCCAAAACAGTGATTACATGTTAGGTTTGAATAGTTATAATGAATACTACGTTAATAAAGTTAATATCAATACCGGTAATTATCATCTTAGTCAAACTGATATGACTTATATGATGTTTGGTAATGAAGTCGAGATTGTACGGGTATATAACTCAAAGAATTCGATGGAATTAAGTCAATTTGGTACAAATTGGGATTATGATTTCAATTTTGTCTTAATGAATTATGATGATAACACCCTTGTCTTTAAAAAAGAAGATGGTCAAAAAATCTATTTCGTTAAGTCGGTGATTCAAATATTTCACCTGCTGAATTTCTTATAAGGCAAATTTTATTTGGGAAGAGATTTTTAAGAGAAGAATTCGGAGTAGACTCAAAAGTTGTTTGGCTACCAGATGCATTTGGATACACATAT
>JAQUCI010000035.1 GCA_028686295.1 Erysipelotrichaceae bacterium
TATTCAAATTGATATATCGACATATATTCCCTCCTTATTTTGTACTATTTAATTGTATACAATTTTTTTATACACTAAATCGATAACCAAAGTCAAGTTATAAGCACTAAAAAGCATCCATTTGGATGAATAGTCTTATTTCTTAAAAAATCCCTGCAGTAAACCTCCAACATCATCCATCACATTCCCATCATCATCAGCATCCAATAAATTAGATACCATGCCCATTAGATCATTTCCTCCACCTTGATTTAACAATCCTCCAAGCAAGCCTTGTAAACCATTCTCATCTACTTTTTCTTCTCTCTTTTGTTTAGCAAGTGCCCCCATCAACAATGGCGCTAACTGTGTCATTAAGTTTGAAACTTGATCGGTTTGTAATCCTGTTTTTTTGGCTACGTTTGTCTGTACGCGATCGCTTTTATCGGCTAAAATATGTTTTAACATTTTCTTTGCATCATCTGGATCTAAATGATCAAGAAACGATTCAATATCGTCAATATTATCATCTTGATGATCATCAAGTGCTTTAGCGAGTGATCTTGCTCCTTGTTGAGATGATGTATTACGTGTCAATGCCTGTAATAGTGTTGGTATTCCAAGTTGTGCCGCTTCTTTAACCTGTGACGGTTTAGCATTGATCTTCTGTCCTAATAAACTTAATGTTTTCGGATTACTTAGCTGTTGCGTTATAAATTTTGTGATGTCCATATTTTCTTCCTTAAGCTATAGTATTTTCTAGTCTATCATTTTTATTCGATAAACTAATTACTTGTTTTATATATCAATAATAGATGCTCTTTGTCTGTGATAGATATATTTCTTGAGTACGATCATGTGATGATAAGTGTAACAAAACAACTATCACACACATGATCAAAGCTGCGATCATAGTTATGACACGATATTTATTATTTTTAAGCATACGTCCCTATGCCTTTTCTATAAACACATTATAACCTATTTTCCTTCATAATATATATCAATTATCATGTTTTGGGACACATATGTACCAATTGGCTCTTTTACCTACTTTAACAACTCGGACACTTTTAAAACAATTCATCAATTCTTTTTGGCAATCGCGTAATTCATTCTCTGGGTGTTTAATGAAATTAAAATAATCTCCACCTTCTATCCATTCAACAAAAGAAGTGAACCAGTGCCTATTATCATTATAATCATGAATGATTACTAAATGTTTTGCTAGTCTTCTCATTTCTTGATACATTAGTTCGCGATTATGCTTATTTAAACCATGTGCCACATAAGAAGCGATAGCTATATCATATTCTTGATCAGTAAATGGTAACCCTATCAATACATCAGCTTTCATAAATTCGATACTAATATTATGGGGGTTTTCTGATGCGATCTTTATCATTTTTTCTGCTGGATCAATAGCCGTAACACTAAAACCTTTATCAGTTAACGCTGAACTTAAGGCTCCAGTTCCACAACCAACATCAATGATCGTTTTATAGGAACTAATATCATCATATAAAATATCTACTATGTTTGAATATAATCTTTTTTGACTATCAAAAAACCAAGCATAGAATGGTGCAATTATATTGAATAATTCTTTCTTTATCTTACCCATCACTTGACAACCTTATTGTTTCTTGATGCTTCATACAATCTAATAAAATCATCAACACTCATTTTCTTACACAATTCCTTAATCAAATCATAGGGGATATCATTAATATTTTTAAATCTTAAACAACTTTTACCCATATCTAGTTTGCGACCAGTATATTTATGATATTCACTTATGAACCAATCCATTAACTTTTGATCCATATAAATACCAAAGTGATAAATGGCTAGATGTTTTTTTTGAAAGGCAATCGCCATAAATGGTAGCGGGCGGTTATCCTTAACATGATAACCTTTTGGATAGATTGATAGTGGAATTTCATAATTGATCATATTGTATCTATATGATTCTTGAATACCTGTTGGTAAGCTATCTTTAAATATTAAGCGTAGTTTATTTAAGATAACTTGTCTTTCATCAGTCATACTGTTTAGATAATTATCTATTTCATTATTCATTAGTTTTAATTTCCTTATTTTCATCCTTATAAAGGCTCTTAATATCGACAATCTGACTTGAAGCTTTAGAGAGTTGATAGAAACGTTCATCAATATACGCTTTTTCATAAGTCAACATCGATTTTACATTAGTCTTCTCATAAAGATACCGACTAAAATCCCAGACTTGATCTTTAACTAAACTGCTATTATCTTTACAGATCATGATCAAAGCACCCAAGATAGCATCAACGATCATGATGTCATTTTTACCATACTGAGCTATTTGGTAAAAATGTTGAAATAATAATTGTTTAAATTCTACGCCATGCACTAATAATCGTACCTTCTTATTCTTATCAGTATATACTTTAGCTTCATGCTGTAACGCTACTTTTTGTAATAGATAACCCAGTTGTTCAACACAAAACACAGCCGTAGTAGGATCATTGATCCCAGGCGAAAGAGCTTTAACGGCGATCTCAACTAGTTTCTTTGTGCCTGTTGCGATATCATCATCAATATTTGGTTCATCACCAATAGTCACAAAGGATAACAAAGTCTCAGTTAAATCAGTTTTATCTTCAATATTTTGATAATCATACACCAATAAGATTGGACTATCAACTAACACATGTTTTCCGATCATATTGATACAACTAATCGTAACTCCTTGATCTTTAGCATACTCATATAACTTGAATTCATCATAATATTGAATAAAGCCCGATGCTCTAGCAGTGATCTGCTTAAATGGAATATCTTTAAAATTCGCTAATTCTTCAAGATTTTCCGTATTTATATTTGGATCATCATTGATCACTTTTTGATACTTATCGCCGGCGATATCAAATAACTACCAAATTGACCACTTTTAACCGCAAATAACGATATTATCGTAAATATCAAAGCACCTATGAAATAACTTAATATCCTTAAAGTCAATCTTTTCTCCAAAAAGTCTTGTAATGATCTAGGTGATAGCTGATTACCATAAATCGTTAATACAACCATCATGATCGAAAAAGTGATCGTTAACATCGTTAACAAACTACCAAGAATAGTAGATAGGATTATCGAGCCCATTGTTCTTGAAGTATATAAAAAAGACAGAGCGGATATCATGCTTAGATCACTGTCAATATATACGACAAGTCCTGCCAATAAAACCGAGAATAATGAATATACCATCGGTAAAAAATACAATTTTGATTTTAATTTGATATAGGTTTTTTTAACATACCATTACCAACTTCATCATATAATAGTAAAAATAAATTGTCCAATAACCTATAATATCATTTTATTTCTTGATCAATCGCCCTTCTTGAAAATTAGCTAAATACTCGATATTTCCATCTCTATTAAAACGTTGCCATTGTCCATGTTTTAGATTGTGTAAGAAATTGCCAATCTGCCATAATTGTCCCGATTCTCGATAAAACAGCCATTCACCTTCCATCTTATTATTCACAAAATGTCCAAATGCTTTGATTCTTCCATCTTTAAAATAGTATGTTAAGATATCATCTTTTATCTCATAAACTTTTTGCTTATTAGCGTAGAATTTCTTATCTAACATAAATAATGCCTTTTAACCTATCTTACAAGCGATCATTTCATCACTTAATCCATCACTTATCATATCTTTATATTCTTCATGATGCTTTTTTAGCCATGCGTTGGCATATGAACATGTAGCAGATACTCTATATTCTTTTGTCTTAAAATGATCCATTACCAATACCAACATTTTATTAGCAATACCTTGGTTACGCAAGATAGGATTTACATAAGTATGATCAATGATCACCTCATTTTTCGTTTTAAAAACATAGGTAGTTTCAGCTAGTAGATCATTGTCATCATTAACACTATAGATTCTATTTTCTTCATACAACCAATTCATATAATTCTCCTTTGTTATTTATTACAACAATCAAAATTCTCTTTATCTTCTTTATCAAAATCAATTTGGACAGTTACATGTTCAATTCCTTTTTTTAACATCAGTTCCTTTACATCATTCTTGATCTTGATGATCTGATCACGACTTATATTATCATTAACGACCAAATGGGTACTTAACAATATTTTCTCACCCTCCAAGGACCAAACATGTGTGTGATAGACGCACTCTACGTCTGTCTTCTCTTTGATCATTGTTTCAATTTGATTGATATCAATATTACTTGGTACACCCTGTAATAAGATAACTACTATTTCTCTAAGATTTTTCATTACATTAATGACCACATAGATAGTCAAAAGAATTGATAAGATAGGGTCAAGGATCCATAGATCAACAAACATTAAGACAACACTCGCAATCAAGATAACGAGCCATCCTAAGACATCTTCTAAAAGATGCCAGGAAACAATCTTTTCATTAAAGGAGGATCCACCTTTCAGACGTAAAACCGCCAATCCATTAATAAATATCCCAATGATCGCAAACACAAGCATTCCTTTAGGATCGATAACTTCTGGATTGAATAATCTGGGAATAGCCCTAATCAAGATAAGAATCGATCCTGTTACTAGTATCAAACTATTGATTAACGCTGCTAATAACGAAAAACGAGCATAGCCAAATGAAAATTTACTATCGGGTCCTTTATCAGCATATCTTTCCAAATACCAAGCACCACCTAATGATATAGAATCCCCTAGATCATGTAATGCATCAGACAAGATTGCCATACTATTAGTTAAAAGACCACCAATTATCTCAAGGATCGCAAAAGAAATGTTTAGCAAAAACGCAATTTTGATATTTTCTTGTTTATCGTGATGATGGTGATGATGATCATGGGCCATATTCATACCTCTATTCTAATTTAATAGTACTAACTACTATTTTCCATAATTTAGATAAGATTGCAAACACAATGATCAATAATCACTCATTATCTTTTTATTAACAGTTTGATTTATACTCTCTGTTCATTATAATAAACTTAGCATCTATTAGAATTGAGGATTAAATGCAAAACACAGAAAAAGGTTTACTATGGGAATTGTTTATCACTTTTTTTAAGATTGGTCTTTTCACCTTTGGTGGAGGTTACGCCATGGTAGCTATGATTGAATCAATATGTGTCAAGGAAAAAGAATGGATAACTCATGATGATATGATGAATGTAGCCGTGATCGCTGAATCAACTCCAGGACCAATTGCGATCAATTGTGCAACCTTTGTTGGTTATCATCAAGCAAATCTAATTGGTTCAATAGTAACAACTTTGGGTATTATCTTACCACCTTTTTTGATCATATATATCGTATCAATGTTCTTTGATGTTTTTCTTGAGATAACACTTATCGCTAATGCTTTCAAGGGCATCAAGATTGCCGTTGGTCTGCTGATATTTAATGCGGCTATCAACATGATCAAAAAAATGCCAAAAAAGGCATTTTCAAGGATCATCATGCTATCCAGTTTTGTGGTAATGTTGATGATCAATATCTTAGCTCTTGATCTTTCTACGATAACATTGTTATCGATCGCTGCGATCATCAGTTTAACTTTGTTTATCGTTGAAGAAACATTTATCAAAAAGAAAGGGTTATGATATGGTATTGATTGATCTATTCCTAGGCTTTTTAAAGGTCGGATTATTCGCTTTTGGTGGTTCATATGGTTCTATCCCTTTAATTCGTGATATCGTATTATCTTATGGTTGGTTAAGCGATGAAACTTTCACCTATTTAGTAGCGATTGCCGAAAGCACACCCGGACCGATCATGATCAATTTAGCCACTTATACAGGCAATGTTCAGGCAGGTGTCATCGGTGCTATAATCGCTTCATTGGCGGTTGTTCTACCTTCTTTTTGTATTGTTTTACTAATTATGGTACTTATGAAAAATGCGCTCAAAAACAACTATGTCAAAGCAATCTTAAAAGGATTAAAACCTGCCATAATCGGCATCATCTTAGCCACTGGTAGCTATATGATCATTAATAATTGTTTAGATATAGGTGCAATTAATTATCGAGCTATTTTTATCACCGTTTTACTTATCATTATCTCATTGTTATCACGATATAAAACTAACAAGAAACTATCTCCTATTCGTTTGATCATTATTTCTTCAATACTAGGTATCATAGTTTATGGTATTAACTTTTAAGTTTTCTTGCTAATACAAAGGTGCTATTGCAAGAATCATATCATTTTATACATAAAATGATATGATTCCTTTTTTGAATGATCTCTTATCTTATCCCTTACATTACATAAATTTATTATTGACCAGATATCTTTGACCCTGAATTATCTAAACACCACTTAACTATGTCTTTTATTAGATCTGCTGGTAAAGGTTTGTCGTATTGAAAATGTATCGATCCTTTACTTGTCTTATAATCAAGCAAGCGTTTTGTAAAATGTGTAATCGCTAAATCGCCTGGATATAATCCAATATGCTTTTTGTTTGCAGCGAAATGGATTATGTTGCGTTCTTTACGAAAGGTTGGCATTCCCCAGGAAATAACCTCCTGGGCATCAAGTAAAACATCAGCAATCATAATATGTAATTGTTTCAATATTGGCTGAATCTCTTCAGCTTGTACGGCTATGTAATCATCAATAGTTTTAGGAATTTCACAAAAATGTGATTGATCTATATACTTAAACTCTCGATTACATTTAGGACACTTCCACACTTTCGTTCTCCTTATCGTTATCTTCAAAGCAATTATACATTACTTGTTTAATTATTTGTTTTTAAGCACTTCATAGTTAAATTTATCATTAATAAAAAAGTTGAGAACATTAACGCTGTACACTATACTATTATAAAGTATGTTATCTTATGTGGATATATATCATGATCGATTGATAAAAAGGAGATGTATGAGCATGAAAATAAAAGATTACTTAATTAAGACCTTAAATGGAATGGCATTAGGTTTGTTTGCCTCCTTGATCATTGGTCTTATCTTAAAACAAATAGGCGAAATCGCAGACATTTCAATACTTTCAACTTTCGGTAGTATTGCTCAAGTATTGATGGGTCCAGCTATCGGTGCAGCGGTTGCTTATAGTGTCAAAGCATCTCCTCTTGGTATATTCGCTGCCCTGGTGGCTGGTACAATTGGTGCAGGAAGTATTAGCATGATCGAAAATGGACAGATGATAATAAACATCGGTGAACCAATGGGTGCCTTTAGTGCTGGTTTAGCAGCCGCTGAGTTTTCAAAACTAATTGCAGGCAAAACAAAGGTAGATATCGTGCTTGTTCCAGCGCTCACGATCATCGCAGGTGGGATTGTTGGAGTTACTATAAGCCCAGTCATAGCTAATCTTATGAAAGCATTCGGTGAATTGATCAATACGACTACTACTATTCATCCAATACCAATGGGCATCATTATTTCTGTTGTAATGGGTATGGTCCTAACCCTACCTATTAGTAGTGCTGCACTTGCGATATCTATGGGACTTTCAGGTATCGCTGCCGGTGCATCGCTTGTCGGATGTTGTTGTCAGATGATCGGCTTTGCGGTGATCAGCTATAAGGAAAATGGTTTTGGTGGTGCTATCGCTCAAGGTATAGGTACGTCAATGCTTCAGATTCCTAATATAATTAAAAATCCCAAAATTTGGTTACCGCCAATCATCGCTAGTGCGATCCTTGGCCCGATTAGTACAACTGTTTTTGCCATGGAAAGTAATAGTATTGGTGCTGGCATGGGTACTAGTGGACTTGTTGGACAGTTTGGTGCTTACGCAGCTATGCAGAATCAAATGGATATATCTACTTTCTTATTTTTAGCTGCACTCATGCATTTCATCTTACCAGCACTCATATCATTAGTAGTAAGCGAATGGATGAGAAAGAAAAATTTGATCAAACCAAAAGATATGTTGTTACCAGACAACAAATAATCTATTAAAGCTATGTTAATATTGATCCTTACTTATCCTCAAAGTTTTTTCATCATCCAATAAACATCATCAGTACATCCATCAGAATAATGTGCATATTCGGGAAATATGCCATACTTTTGAAATCCCAATCTTTCATATAAACGAATAGCTCTTTTGTTATTAGCAAACACTTCCAATTCTAATTGACTATATTTTAATTCTTTTGCTAGTTCGATGATCCAGTTTAACGCAAAGCTACCGATGCCCAAGCCTGTATATCGTTGATGAAAAACAATACCGATTGTTGCTCTATGTTTATATCTGATACCACCACATTCATTAATACTAAAGTTACCGATGTATGTACCATCACAATAAACCAAAACTAGGGCACTTCTTTCGCTTTTATTTACAGCATTGATCCTTACTACAATTTTGTAGTCTTTATATGTCTTCCTATTATTTTCTACATTATCATATAGTTCCATGCAGATAGAATAGTCTTGCATGTCTTTCTTAAATGAGATCATAACATAGATCGCCCCATTGAATTCCAAGCATAGATAGCATCCATCCTGTTTTAAGGATATCTTATGATCGATGATCGTGTCTTTGTTAGCACAGATCTTGAAAGTTTTTACCGCATCTGATGAAATCTTTTCTCTTCTTGTTATATCATCTTCTTGTTTTCCATAATTGGTCTCCTAATAAAATTAATTACTTTTATACAGCTTCACCAACAGGTTGTGCATGTTGATAGATACCATAAGTAAGAACTACTTTACCTGTTGTTATTGTTGAATAAGCTTCAATAATACTTTCAGTCTCTGTTACAACAAAAGTCTTCTGTTTATCACCTACTTCAAGTTTTATGATGTCTCATACATTTTTTCATTTATCTTTTTAACATTATCATTGTTAATCACCATTAGTTTCTTTTTTATAGTCGGCATCTTAATGTGATGCATACTATTTTTGTCTATTATAAACTAATCATCACAATTATTCGTTTTTTGTCCATCAAACTAATATAACATAAAAAAATATTATCGACTTACTGCCATAATATTGATTTCATGTTCTATTAACACTTAATCAATTATATTTTTCTATCTAAAAAATTTATCAGTTTATATTCATTATTTAAATTATAAGTAAGTTTCGATCTTTTTCTTGGATTTATTATTAAGTAAATTACCTTTCAGTGCATTTACAATGTAGCATTCGATTTCATCAGTTGATTGTTCTTTGCGAATTATTAGTAAAACATTTAGAATATCAAGCAATATGGATTTGCGCATAGTTTCTTTGACCGACATTAGGTCAAAATCGATCATTTTAGCAGCAACCTTATCATTCAAGTTTGGCTTAACTTCAACAATCTTACCTAACGCTTGTATACACTGACGTATCGTAATAGGTTTTTCATCATCAAGCAACATTAAGAATTGATCGATCATTCCTTCCATTCTCTTTTCCTTATCCCATTTAACATTATCGACGAGCAGTAACAGTCCTATACTTCGTTGATAAGAATTATCACTTTTTAGTTTATTTTGAAGTATTGACCAATAGAGGTAGACATCACTAAAGAGTGCGGATCTAATCTGTAAAAGTAATAAAGCATTATATCTAATATTGTCATCTTTTAATGACAGCCACTCGATCAATTGCGAAACATCTTCCTCAGTCAATGTTTTCGCTACTTCAGAATACTCGCTCTTAGTAATTGACATTATACTTTTCATTGTAAGCATATTATTATCCCTTTACACATATCATATATATCATCGATCGTAGCACATAGTTTTTGCCATTATGGCACTCATTTCATTGTAATTCGTAATCCCGCTCTTCACGCCATCCAACACCGAGCATATATAGGACAGTCAGAAAAAAAAGCGGTGGTAGTGTTAAAACAGCATAAAAGCGAAGTGGATATACCAGTAATACTACCATTGCCAATTGGGTATAGCCAAGTATCCGACACCAAAAATAGCGGCGGTATTGCCCCGCAAAGGTTAGACCTGCTATAGCGGTTACCATAGAAAAGATATACGCTATGCCTGATGCAAAACAACCCAAACCAGCGTAGGTATATTCCAGTGACGCATTATTAATTAAGTTTAAACACCACAGCAGCATGGGCAAAGCAATAAGCAGCATAAGTACGGATGAAATCCGCAGAAGCATTCTTTTTCGCGAGTTATTACTCGACATGCCATTCATACTCATAAGCTGTTGAAATTATTTGATTACCACCGGTAAAACCGACCACAATATATATTTTGTCTTTATCCGCTGATCCTGATGGCATCGTGCCGCCAACCGTGACTTGCATGCCCGTGTATCCAGTGTTGGTATCGTTCTTTTCGGTCCAGATATATGATTTTGTATGCTTTTTTGTTATATCATAAAGAGATGTGTTTGTACCATATGAAACAAAGGGATCCTCATGATTGATAGGAGTAATAGCCGCTCCTAACGATGCTCCAAGATGGAAACAAATATTACTTGATGTATTTGCCTTGATACTCAAATCCAAGGTAACCTGCTCTCCTCCCACATACTGTTCATTTGGATTGCTTGTGGTTCCTATATTCTCAACATATTCACCCTTACAATTATCATGCGTGCTACCGGAGTAGGTGTAATCGAATGTAATCTGACTTCGATAGATGTAGTTGCCACCGCCACCACTCCATGTTTCTGAATAGTACTCAGTTAATAGGCTTGGTTCATATTTGTTCTCATAGGATCTCACTAGCTTCCAGTAACCGGTTGTCTCCTTCGGGCTTGTAAGATATCCTTTCTCACGCATCCAGTCGTAAAACTTATCCCTGTCCTTACCAAATTCTAGCCATTTGCTTATAGCTTCTGCTAAATGACCTTCAATCACTTCATCACTTGAGCCAAACACCGAACGATCGCCACCTACAATATCAAGGATATTCTCGCGTATTTTCACCAGAGAATCTATTCTTGTAGCAAGTTCCATCTCATATGGAAATTTGAGTAATTTACTCCATGACAGCAGACCATATGCGTCAAAAGTTGTAAGCATTTCTTTTATGCGTATTTTTTCCGCTTCGATCGCATTTCCGCTTGTATATCGTACCATGAAACTGCGTTTTATTTCATTTATAACTTGATTATCAAGCCTGTTTTTCAATTCTTTGTCCGCATCAATTTCATTCAGCGTTTTACCGTTTGCATTGGCATAGGCTGTACGGTAATCACGTTGCATATAGTCAAGTCCGCTCCCCATATTAAAGAAAATAGTTTCCCAACTATCAGCGGAAATATTACCGTCAGAAGCGACATTTTGCTTGAGATATACATTATATGCGCTCTCAAATGAATAATCCTGCCACATCTGTGTTCCGGCTTTAGTTGCCTCAACAGCAGCTTTTCCAAGCTTTGCTGCGGGAATTACGTCCATTGCGGCATAGACAAACTCCTTATATGCATCCATACCACTCCCACCTTCGTATAAACTCAACGCTGCAGAAATAACACCAGAGGTTGCACTTCCGGCGTATGATTTTATCTCATCAACGACCCTTTTATCATACAAAGACTTTGTAATCGCCTCTGCAATAATTTCCGCACCTTGACCCGCAATATCGCCAAGATCTCCGTTTTTCGCGTTGGTAATAAATCCAGTAGAACTATGAAGTTCCTTTACTATCTTTTGCATAATAATGCCCTGAACAGTCTCGTTTGTAAAGCCCAATTCATCAAGTGCTTCAGTGAAACAGTCGGTAAGTTCCGCACTTGGTTGCGCACCTGTGACATTCTGTGTTGCAATTGCTTCAGCGTATTTATCAAGAGCCTTTTCTTTCTCTAGTTTTATAGCTGCAAAACTTGAAAAATGTGGTGTGCCAAACTGTAAATAATTGTTTTGAAGTGCCTCAGTGTCGGGTAGTATATACTCCCAATTTTCGCCGTCAAAGTACGCACCCATTATTGTGAGATAATCTTCTTTATTAATCGAATCGGGCAACTTTATTTTTACCGTTACTGTTTCGCCAAGAGCATGCTCACCACTGTCAGAGACAAGTTCTATCGGAGAGAAGAGATAACTCATACCATCTTCGACTGGGATTTCATGTTCATCAGCTATATCGATGCTCACATTTACGTCTTTTTCAAATGTACCTGTGGGAATTACCACCTCGACCCCGTCTTTCTCGGTATTTCCAATGGTCTCCTCTGAATCAGGTTTTACTTTTTTTGAAATCGAACCATCGCTTGATGAGCAACCTGAAAATCCCGTAATAACCAATAACAACATAACAACCAGAAGTAGAATAGATAATATTTTTCGTTTCATTATGAAATTTCTCCTTAAACTTTCTCAATTGAAAATACGAAACTCAAATCATACACTACGTTGATATACCCAAAATATTAATACATAGTTGTTTCGTCCTTTGCGTCTTCCTCTAATAGACTATCAAGCTACAATAATTTCAAGCTCACGCATTCTGCTCTGAATAACTTTTTATCTTTCACAGAATTGTTTCAATGTCTAAAACATTAGTTGGTGTGAGGGATTTATTCACCCAAAGTCATTATTTGTAGTCTATCTATTACATTTTCTATTCTGTCATTGACATCAATACTATCGTCTCAACGTGGAATGAGAGCATCAGGTTGATGTCTGGTATATATTTTTCGTTTTGTCCGTTCTCGGGAACAGTTCAATAGTGGTTTTTATGGGGGTGTTCTGTTCGAGGGAACAG
>JAQUCI010000036.1 GCA_028686295.1 Erysipelotrichaceae bacterium
TACTTGTCCATGTGTTAATCTTTCATCAATTCTACAAAATACTACATTCATAATGTCTCACCAAATATCTTTCTAAGATCCTTTATACCATCAATACCATTGAACACGGCCAATTCTTTTAATTGTTTAGCCGTCATTTCTTCATCTGCAGTCGCCAGTTCCAACAACATCGGTAAATTACATCCACTTATGATCTCTACATCATAATCTTGATAATCTTTTATTAGTGAAGATGATATTAAAAAGGGACTTCCTCCAATTATGTCAAAAATTAATAAGGTTCCCATGCCATTAGCTAAGTTTTCCTTAACGATCGAATATATATCATTCTTATAAGCACTAATATCTAAGGGCTCAGGTAAATTTCTATATATAAATTTGTTAATGTCACCTGTTATTAATCCTACTGTTTTAACAAAGCTTTGCGCCAAATCGCCATGCGTTAATACCAATATCTTTGTTTTCATATGATTATCCTTTCCTTTGTCTGATCTAATTAAATCACTCGCTATTTTTAGAGTCAATTTTAGTAGGTTTTGACATTATATAGATAGTGTGTGGGCTTATATCAACACTCTTTTTAGCAACAATATACTTTTATAACAATTAGTGTGTTATAATTTCTCATATATAACCCTTTATTTGGCTATAAATGCATTTATCTAACTAATAAACACACTTTATCTACTTTTTAACACTATTTTTACGGAGGAACAACTGATGGAACAAAGAAGAATTGATAGAATTCATGATTATGTCGTTAACTATACTAAAAGAGCCCTTTTGTTAAGAAATCAAAATGACATTGGTACCAGTGCTTTAGACATATCATTAGACTTAAAGATCGATAGAGCTAATGCATCAAAAGATCTTAATAGTTTATGGAAAGCCGGTAAACTAATAAAGATCGATGGTCGACCCGTTCTATACATCGATCATAATGAATTATCAATTTTCTATCCCCATAAGTTCTTTCCACTGTATGTCCCTGTAGGAGAGAAAATAATTAACTATCTTGAAAAAAATAACGTAGTCAATGAACAACTTGATGATAAGAAAGCGGTGGATGCGTTAGATAGTTATATCGGTTCAAATGCTTCCCTAAAGGAAGTGGTTGAAAAAGCAAAGGCAGCCGTTGCTTACCCTCCCTATGGTCTACCTATCTTATTAATCGGTAATCCTGGTTCAGGTAAATTACGTTTTGCGGATGCAATATACCAATTCGCTATTCAAAAGAAATTCAAAAAACCTTCAAGTGAGTTTATTATTGTCAATTGTCAAAGTTATTTGAATAATTATGATATGCTTTTACACCTTTTATATGGTTCAAAAGATAAAAACGGCAAAATGGAGAAAGGCTTAGTAGATCAAGTTAACTCAGGTATCTTGTATTTTGATGGTATCAATAATCTTGATGCCAAGAGTTTATCGATCGTTGTTGATCTTATCAATAATCAACAGATGGAAATCAGTAACTCGGCCAATCGGCCAATATGCAATTCAACCATAATCGCTTCAATCGCATCAAATAGCGATTATTCATTACAACGAAGCATCGATTCTGTATTCACTGTCAAGCTTAATTTTCCAGATATTGATAAACGAAGTATCTTTGAAAAAATCGAACTAATATTTTACTTTTTTGCTCGTGAAGCAAAAACGATCAACATGAATATCCATATTGATAAAAATATATTGTTGTTATTTGCGGATGCGACTTACACCGAAAATGAAGTTGAAATGCGCACAGAGATAAAACTTGTTTGTTCTAACGCTTATCTATCAGCGAAAATGGCCAGATCAAGTGTTATTCATGTTGATTATCCCCATCTTACCAATCGACTACTATCGTTTAAGCCAAACGATTTAAGCTATGATTCAAGAGCGCTCAGCGTCTTATCATTAATACCTGAGGATTATTACATCTTTGAAGCTGATGGCAATTCCAGCGCTTTCAATTCACTCTATGACAAAATATCCACATCTTCAGCCAAAAACTTTAGATTGTTTCTCAATGAATTCAAAAGAAATCTAGATGCGATGTATCAATTTGATGATTACATTGTCGAGATTCTTGACACAACCAAAACCGCTGATAATGTGCTAATCAATCAGCTAAGCAATGAGATATCCAATATAATCTATGACACTTTCTTTAGAGAATTATCTAGACATCAAAAATATAGTAATTTTCTAGAAAATAGAAAGTATCTAATCGGTCTTTTACTACAGATATCTTATATGGCTAAGTATGAAAATACTCCCCAAACTATAGCTGAAAGTGACGATGATTTATACATAATGACAAGGAGTGTTCTAAATGAAATTGAAAACTATTGTCATCATTATTTTACACAAACAGAAATCAATTATGCTTGTAGATATCTTCAAATCGTTAGTCAAGAACTAACCACTCGAAAAGTAAGTATACTTGTTATTACTCGAGGAGAACATATTGCTAGCGAAATGGTAAAAGAAGCCAAAACATTAGTTCATAATATAAAGATCGAAGCCATTGATTATCATTATATTCAACTAAATGATGTGCTTGAACTCGCGATTAATTATACAAATAAGATCGATCAAGGAGCTGGTGTCTTAATAATGGTCGACATGGAACCTTTAAATAGTATTGATGATCATATCCACAACACTACTGGCACTGAATGTAGAGTTATTTCCGATATTTCGTTAACCAAACTAACTACGGCAATCGAGTACTGTGAAAAAGGATTTAGATTAAATGATATCAAGATAAACGATTCATCTGTTGTAAAGAAAGAACATCAAGAAATAGAAGATGATTATATTTATAAGATGGTACACAAGGTTTTAGAGTCAACACTGTCATTCATTAATCCCAAAAAAGCAGCTGATGTTTCACTAATATGTCTTAAACAATTACTCAATGACTTCACCCTTGAATACAACGAAGAAATAGCGACCAAGTTTGTATCTCATACCATCAATATGTTTGAAAGGATCATAAGGAATGACCCTTTGAAATATCATCGTTTGAGTTCCTTTGTTACTAAGAACCAAAAAATGATGGATATAATCGCCAAAGATATGAAATACGCTGAAGAGAGTTTTGGTATAACGATGCCTACTAGTGAACTAGCTTATATCTGTGAAATATTCACTGATAGAAACATTGTGCTTTGATAAGCCTTGTCAACAGTATGTTTTGCTAATTTGTGTGTTAGATTTTATCTACTCCCCATATCACTAGAACATTAATTCTAAAATCAGATCAATATTATCTTTTATATTTTTATCTTTATCAATATAGATATGTTATAGGTAAATTATCTATGTTTTTACCCATATTCACTTTATATAGGTAAAAAAGAAGTAATCAATTTTACTTCTTTTTACTTACCTATGATCTCTTGTACTATCTTGTATATCTCTGTAGAAGGGTTTGCGAGTACTTCTTCTTCATTTTTTCTTTTACTTTTCTTAAGCTGTCTAATAGAGTTCTTTATTGCATCATACGTCTTGTCTTTTAATTGACCATAGTATTCACCGTTTTTACTATAACAATCAATATACTTACATAGTGTTTTTTCTAATTCTTTATATGACATCATTTCTTTTGTGTAAAAGATAAAATGATTTAAATACCATATCTCAAAACACGGATTGGACACTATGACTGAAATCTTTTTCTCAGTAGTTTTATCTTGTCTGATCTTCATTAGTTTATCTAATTTATAAACTTCAAAATCTCGATCACAAATGCAATATGCTTTATCACCATCATCTTCATTAAAAGACTCTTTGATAGTCTTCTTGAGTGATTTGTGCATATTTATTGGATCTGATTCTCTACCAGGTGTAAAAATTAACGCATATTTATTATTATCTTTGTTCAATGCCTTCAAATATAGTTTCTCTGTTTTATTATTACCCTCTAATGAGATAAACATTAATGGCTTTCGTTTTCGCGTTAAAGTATCTCTTTTCTTATCTTCAAATTTACGCTTCATTACTAATCTTCCTGTACAATAGAAGGAATAGCTCCGAACCTTCCTAATAGATATCCTTTTTTTATATTCTCTTCTTTTCTAACCGAATATTCATCTAGTGAATATAATTCCGATATGCCTGTTTTAGTTGATTTATCCACAAAGTATATTTGATCACGTCTAAATACATCCAAACTCATCAATTCCACATTATGAGTATTAAATATTAATTGAGCATTTTTTGGATTACGTTGTGTACTATTAAAGATTGATATAATATACTTCACAAGTATTGGATGAAGACTTCTTTCTATTTCATCTATGATAAGTGTTGATCCATTATTTAACGCATCAAACAGAATAGGCGCAAACATAAATAGATTTTCAGTTCCTTTTGACTCATCAGACATATTGAGTGTATAGGCTTTATCAATTTCCATACTTTCTTGGACAATATGTTTCAACGAAATACTATGCTTTCTTCCTTTAAAGCCCTGTACATCTTTTATCGTTTGATAAAAAGGTCCAAAAGTACTTTGTAACTCTTCATCTTCAATTGCTCTTGACTCAATTTCAAAATCATTAATATTTATATCTGATTCGTGTAATAGATCGATCACAAATTCATGCAATCCATCTTGTTTTTCGTTTTCAAGCTTAGCTAAAGATAGTTTTATCATATCTTCATACCTAGAAAATGTCTTTATACTCGATTCAAACCAATTGTATACTGGTTCTGTCTTATCATAATTCCAAGCTGTAGCGGTTGATAGAAATAACTTATTTGGCGTATTCTTTTCAGCTAGCTGATCAAGCATTCTTTTATCTTTTGGAAAATTATACTTATCTTCTTCTCTTTCAAATATTGTTGAAGGTTTAAAAGAATAATACGCATACAAATATTCAGACACTATTGCTTTTGTGTTAGCGGAAAAACCATATACATACTTTATATTTTCAACCATAAATACAAATTCAAAACTTGTCGATTTCTCTTTGCTTGTTTCATCAAACAAAAATGGAATGATGTAATCTAAAGTCGTTGTCTTCTGTAGTTTATTTGAGGAACGAATCATTTCTATTGCAGTCGCTAAGGCTTTAAACAAATTTGTTTTTCCGGCAGCGTTAGCCCCATATATCGCGATAGTATTTAATACTCTTTCGCTATTTCCAACAACTGATAAATTACTTTCGTGACTCTTATCACTACTAGCAACCATACTCAAAACAGCTTTATCTTTGAAAGATTTATAATTCTCTATACTAAATTGTATCAACATATATTGAAACTCCTTTCTCTATCATCTCTACAACCTCATTTTACACTTTATAACTAGAATATCAATATTATTAAAGCGTTATTTGCATATTTAATGCAAATATTAACTTTATTTAGTCTTATTTGTCTTTTATAGTGCAATTCACCTCTATAGTATTTACACTGATAATACAGAATACCTACATAATCAATTATTAAAAAATCATTTGAGACATCTTACTATTTTCTTGCTCAATATAGATAAGCGTGTTAGATTAGCACACAAATATTCATAACACAGTGATGATAACCATTTCTAAGCTTTCATTAGCCGTATGATAGTCTTGATTAAATCCCTCACTGGTTTGACACCTATGTTCACATCAAAAAATAACTACCCTTTAGGATAGTTCTGCTCGTTGAGGAGCTTTAGTTAATCTAAATCTTCACCATTACTATCTATGACCTTCTTATACCAATAAAAAGATTTCTTCTTGATTCGTTTTAAACTACCATTACTCAGATCATCTTTATCCACATAGATAAAACCATAACGTTTCTTCATTTGACCTGTACTAGCACTAATTAGATCGATAGGAGCCCATGATGTATACCCAAGTAGATCAATACTATCTATCTCTACTGCCTCTTTCATCGCTTTAATATGTGCTCTAAGATAATCAATACGGTAGTCATCTTCAATCTTACCCTGCTCATTAATCTGATCAACAGCCCCTAATCCGTTTTCCACAATAAACAATGGTTTTTGGTAACGATCATATAAGGCATTCAAAGTTATCCTTAATCCTAATGGATCAATATGATCTGTTAATATTAATTATAACTCGTATTAGACCTCGTTCTTTAGATAAACTAACAGACTCTCAAATTGATACACCTTTTGGAAATGCTCTAGAAAAAATCGTTAACCTTATCCAACGAAAGGTATATGATAATTATTTCTTTTCACTTGATAAGTATGAGTTTAGAGTTAGATTATTATTACATCTAAATAATATGTTTATTCGCATTAATAATTCAATTAATATTAGAAACCCTCAACTCGATAAAATAAAAAATGACTATCCTTTTATCTATGACATTTCTATATTTATAGCCGATCTTATTCTAAAAGAAACTCAGATACAATTATCAGAAGATGAAATTGCGTATATTGCGATGCATATTGGGGTTGAAATCGAAGAGCAAAAAAGCCTACTGAATAGAATCAACGTGTTAATAATGAATCCTTTTCCATTAATACAACATAATTTATTTAAATCCAGGTTAAACTCGATTCTTAATGATCAATTACAAATATTAGATTTTATATATGATCCAGAGGATATAAATAAATATTCTAATGTTGATTTGCTCATCAGCACATCGAAAATAAATCATAACTTGTCCATCCCTTGGATAGAAATATCCGATTACTTAACTATAAATGATAGTATAATCATTAAAAAAAGTATGATGAGATCATTAATCAACGTATTCAAAATAATTTCATTATTAAACTAAAAATATTATTTGATGAAAAATGCTATTGGATTAATAAACCATTTTTAACAGATAAAGAAACTATTAATTATATGTCTGATCATCTTTTACAGTATGGGTTTGTATTTGAAGACTACAAAAAGAAACTTTTTGAAAAAGAAGCTATTAGTTCTAGCTCCTTCATAAATTTTGCAATTCCGCATCCAATAGAAATGGACGCAAAAGAATCTATTATTGCAGTTCTGATTAATAATAATTCTATTCAATGGGAATCCAATAAAGTGAACTTAGTGTTCATGCTAGCAATCAAGGATATTGATAAAATTTTATTCAAAGACATATTTGAGTACATAACACGATTTGTATCAGATGAAAACAATCTTCAAAAATTATTAAACGTTAATGATTTTAATGAATTCTTACATCTTCTCGCATCTTGTAATTAAAAAGTGTTCAACAAGTAAAGAAGAACGCTATTTATAAAATCCTAATATCATTAGTCTGCCAAGAAAAATTCTTAATTATCAAACGACTACCAATTTAATTATTATATAGGTCTAAAAGTACAACTTACATAATAAACTACTTGCTTATGTTTATATGTGAATAACTTGATATCGTAATTTACAAGCAAATACTGCTATCTCAAATAAAACAAATTATTTCTAATTTTTTGAGATATTTTAGTAATTTTGTGGTCATTATATATGAGGGTGATGATAAAAACATTGACGAACAATAGACACCATCTACTCGCAACAGAAAAGATCTATTGAGTTTTTACATCATCCTCACTACCTTCAATAATTAAAATCATTTGTTAACTGTATCTTAGATAATGAAAAGGCGTCCTTATCGAACGCATTAATTACTTTCTTAGCTGAATTGATCAACACAATGTGATTAATCTTCTTTTTTTATTTTCTCTTCAATAAATTCAACAACTTCACTAAGTTGATCATTTTCTTTGATAATGCGATTTGGTATGATGAAAGCCTTATCGTAATCATAAAATATCGCAAGTGAGCTATTTAAAGGTGCAATATTATGAATTAAACTATATTCAATTTTCTTTCTATCTAAGATAATGCTGTCTTCATTGATCATTACATTTACTGGCTTAAAATCTTTTACTTTAAAATTTTGAGCGAAATTCTTATCAATCTTTTTGTACAAAAAATTATTGATGATCTTTGTACTAATATTGAAAAACCATATTAAGCTTATACTAATACCGATCACAAGATACCAGGATACTAAGTATTGCCTGAAATAATATAAGGTCATGATAACAAGCAATGGTACACTAAATCTCAACCACAGGTTTCTGATCTTTGTTCCCTTGGTAAATGAGACTAAGTATCTTAAGTACTCTAGATACTCTTCTTCAGTCAGTTTATATTCATAATTGTACGACATGATACCTCCAATAAACTGAGAGGAAATTATCCTCTCAGTTTCTTATTAAACTCTACAAATCTTTCTGTAACTAAATGTGGTCTTGTAACCGCTGTTCCAATCGTGACCATATCAGCACCTGCGTCGATAACTCTTTGTAGATCATTTAAATCCCAAATTGCTCCTTCAGCATTTATTGGTACCGATATTCTCTTCTTTAATTCGCTTACTAACTCATCATCAGCTTTAGGTTCTTCCATGGCTGAACTTGATAATGTCGTTGCAACAATATCAACTAATCCTGTTTCGGCTGCGAATATACCTTCTTCTAAACTCCTTATATCTGCCATTAAGGCAATACTTGGATGTTTATCTTTTATCGACTTTAGCAAGTCATATAAAGCTTTTTTATCACGAAATGGTCTTAACGTACAATCCAAAGCCACTATATCACAACCTGCTTCAATAACAGCTGTTGCTGATTCAAGGGTTGGTGTGATGAAAATATAATCTTTAGGATCTTTATTATGATCCATTATTTTATTTATGCCTATGATCGGAAAATCTCCTAATTCCCTTATAGCACGAATATCCTGAGGCCAACATGCTCTAATACCAGATGCATTACCTAACAGTGCACTCTGTGCCATAACTTTCATATATTGAGATCCATACAGTGGAGTGTCTTCGTATGCTTGACAAGATATTATGATTTTCCCCAATAGTTTTTTTACTATTGTATTCATAATTAAGGAGCCAAGAACCCTGCGAAGTACCCAACGATTGCGATGATCAAGTACAAACCGATAACTTTCATAGCACTCCAATTTTTCTTAGCTACTAGATAATATGTACCCAAAGCGCCAAGATATACAGGTAGTTTTGGCCATACACCATTTATCAAAGCTCCAAGATCAACAAGGGTTACTCCGTCTTGTACATATGTCCAAGAAATGTTTATTCTCGCATAAGCAGCCGCTACGCAACCAACTACCGTTAAACCAACAATATTCAATGAGTTTATGATGTCATCTTTTAAATCATTACCTAAGATCATCTCGGCAGCTGATGCTCCTAACTGACAACCTTTGGTAAACATAAACCATGTAACTGGGATCATTACACCTAAGAAAATTGCCATGTAGAAGAATACACCAGTAACTTCACCATTTGCACTCAATCCACAAGCAATAGCTAATAAGATGGGGATAAATGTACCAGGCAATAAAGCGTCACCAATACCAGCAAATGGTCCCATTAACGCTGATTTAATTGCTGTTATAAGTTCTGTTGATACATCACCACCAGCAGCTCTTTCAGCTTCCATACCCAATGCGATACCAGGAATGATACAACCTAAAAATGGTTCTGTGTTAAAAAATGGTAGATGTCTTGCCATCAATTCCTGTTGTTCTTTTAGATCACCAGGATATAAATCTTCTCTAATATCTCCAAACATCTTAACTAAAGCCGGTGCTTGCATCGTTTCTGGTTGATAAAGAGATAAATTATACATCATCCAGTTAATGAATGACTTTCTAATCATTTTCTTTGTAAGTTTCGTTTCAGCCATAATTAAGCTCCTTTTCTAGCTCTGCCGACTTTAAATTCAATTAATGCAAGAGCTAAACCAAATACTAATACTGTGACCATATCTGCGCCTAATGCCGCAAATAATGCAAAACCAACAGTGAAATAAATAATATCAGTAGCTGATTTGATCATTAATTTCATCAAGATCGCAAACCCTACTAATGACATTGGATTACCAAAAATGGTCATTACATCGATTAAAGCTTGAGGTGAATTTGCAACTATCCATTCGATCGCTACTTGTCCATAATAAACTGAAACAAATGTAGGAATAAAACGGAATAAGAATTTAACACCATTACCCCAAATAGGAACTTTAGTTGCTGCAGCTAACTTGCCATCTGCAACCAATTTCTTTTGATAGTTGACTGGAATCATCGTAGCTGCAAAGTTTGGAGCAGCCATAACGTTTGCGATTGAAGCAACAGTGATCGCCAATGCTGTTGTTGCACCAGCATCAAGTCCTGTAACAACACCAATCGGTAATGCAACATATGTAGCCAAGTTCATATCCGGTGAAATGGATCCACCCGGCGTAACAAGACCAATAAAAATCAACTGAATATATACACCAAGTTGTATTGCTGTTGTAACATCTCCTAAGATAAGACCAATAAAGAATGCTGAAACTAGTGGTCTACCTACACAATACCAACCAATCAATCCACCACCCAAGAAAGGGACATGGATATAGGTAAGGTAGCCAAGTAGCGAAATTAAGATCGCTTGTAATAATGTCATTTGTCTATCTCCCTTCGTTATGACATATTAAGATACTTTATTTTTGACATCATTCCATGATAATCGTTTCTGCTCAGGAATAACTTGAAAATAGATATCAATGCCTTTTTGTTCGACATGTTCTTTAACTACTTCAATTTCTTCTGCCGATAGATATGTGCCTAATTGAATTTCTTTACAACCATTACGCATTTGTACTGGTCCAATCATTACTGATTTAGGCAATTCTGGAACTTGTTCAAAAATAGTCTTGATAGTTGTCGGAAATCTGAAAACGACCATGACACTCATTTTACTTGTAAGAGCCTCTTCTAAAGCTTCTTTAGAGTTAGTGTGAGTAAATACATTGATCTTCATTCCCGGCATTGCTGATTTTTCAAAGATAGTTTTTAAGATCGAATTAGTAGCCGTCATATCATCAATGACGATTATTTGATTCAATTTGAAATGCTGTACTAATCGAACCATACACTGTCCATGAATTAATCGATCATCGCATCTGATTAACGAAATCATACGTCCTCCTTTCTTAAAGTAGATGCTTTATTCTATCCCCCAATCAAATAATACTGGAATAACCTATTATGATCATTTCCCGCGGTTTGTTACTCCATTTATTATGATTTTAATTGGTGTGATATTCCACAAGGTCAATTTAACATAAAAGAAGCCCTCTGTAAAGGCTTCCATTAAACATATTTAATATTTTTATTTTCTACTCTCGACCCTTGGTAAATGACTCCGTAATATTCTCTGCTAAATCACGAATATTATCAGAATCGATGTATGTATACTCAGTAACTAATGAGTCCAATATCAACATTTGAGTAACACAGGCATCAAATCCACCACCATTGTATAACATATAACTATGATCACAAGTAGCCAAGAATACATAATCACTAAGTTCTGTCATTTTAGTATGTAGATTTGATGCTATCAAGACAATCTTTGCACCTTGTTTTTTTGCTATTGATAATGATTTAACCATTTCAGGCGATGTTGCACTTTTACTTATCCCAATTACAACATCATGCTTTCCACATATTGTTGCATGGATAGATTGAAAATGGATATCGGTTACGGCTTTACTTGCTCTACCAACACGCATAAAGCGATATGATCCAAGTTCAGCCATTACTCCAGAATGACCAATGCCAAAGAAATACACATTGTAAGCATCATAGATCAGCCGTGCAACCTCTTTTAACATATTTCGATCTAAAAAGCCGTTAGTAGCATCTATTTGCTTCTTCGTCACCCCAAATAATTCTTCAATATAATCAATTGGTGTATGTTCGTCTCTAGCATTTTCTAAATCTTTGACGATTGAATATTTGAGCGAATGAAAAGTTTGAAACCCACATTTTGCGAGAAAACGCACAACCGTAGCTTCCCCAACACCAACACTCTTTGCAAGAGTTGACATGGTCTGATGCACAGTGACATCCATATGATGCAAGATATAATTGGCGATCTTCTTCTCTGATTTAGTTAATTGTTGATAATTTGATTTTATTACGCTTTCTACAAACATTTATTCTTTCTTTCTGTTTTATATAACATCTCTGCATTTAATTATAATACCAAATTCTAAATTTAATAAAGTTTTTATTTATAAACGACCTTAACTTCTGCTGAAACTTTATTTAATATATATGTTTTTACAAACTCAAAATCTTTTTCCTTTGCATAGATCTGATTAAACCCATTGTTATCATTAATAAATATTACTTGTTTTTTAAGATCAAAAACCAATTTACTTATCTTATCATATTCACTTATTTGCTGGATTTTAGTGGCACTTAATATACTTGCGCCAGCTAGAGTTGGTTCACTAGCTAAAAATCCAACCATGGCCATCGCTAAGCTCCTTGCTTGATTTTGATCATACTGAGTTTTTAATTGTCGATGAATGATCATATTATCATCCATGATAAAGACAACATTG
>JAQUCI010000037.1 GCA_028686295.1 Erysipelotrichaceae bacterium
CATAAGCGATCACGCCACCATGACTACTTTTCTCGGTGAGCTTATCAATCTCTTCACGTTTTGATCTTACGATCTCGATAGCTTTTGATCTTGCCAGCTTGATGATAAAATCAGTGTCTTTATCATGCTTATTCTGATCAATGAAAATCTTACTTACTTCTCTTTTCTCAGCAAGCATCACTGCTTTGACACTTATCGAACCCTCAAAGAGCATCTTCATCACCTCTTCTTAACATATCATTAACGTTGACCTCAAATGGCACGCTTAACCACACTTTCTGCATTGGTCGATTACATATCTCTAATGGATTTAAGTCTTCATCCAATATCTTAGTTACTTTGAAACATCTATTTGTTTGGGTTTGACTTAACACCTCAACAACATCATCAAGTACAAAACGATTTCTTACTTCAACCAATATCATGTCATCATTTTGGTCAATGATCATCCCAATATACTCTTGAGAAGCGCTTGTTTTTCTTAAAGCCGATATTGGATCTTCTTTATATCTTCCTGACAGGTAACCATCTGCAGCCAATCTATTTTCAGCTTTAGCGAATTCTTTTAAATAATGATCAATTCTTGATCTTGGCATTTGTTTATTTTGATAATATTCATCAATAAGATTACGATAAGTCTTTACAACGCTTGCTATATAATAAGCAGACTTCATCCTACCTTCAATCTTTAGACTTGTCACATTTAGATCGATCAACTTTAAAATATACTCTAAAGCTAAAAGATCACAAGAAGCCAACGTAAATAAACGATCACTAGCAGTTAATTCATTATCATTATCATAAAGATGATAAAACCACCGACAAGAGTGCGCACATCCGCCACGATTAGCGTCTCGTAGCGTCATGAAATTACTCATCGTACAACGACCCGAATAATTAGCACACATTCCCCCATGAATAAATATCTCAATTGGTAGATCACTATTTGCTTGAGTCAAAGCTATCTCTTCTATAGAAAGTTCCCTAGCTAAAACGATACGATCAACGCCCTGACCTTGATAAAATTTCATGGCCTTTGAATTAGTTACAGATTGTTGCGTACTTAGATGAACTTCCATCTTCGTAGTGACTTTTTTGGCGATACCAACAATCTCTAAGCTACTACAAATGATCGCGCTAACACCAATAGCTTCTAATTGTTTAAGATAATCCTCAATCCCAATCAGATCTTCTTGATGAGGAATGATATTGACCGTGACATAGATCTTTGCATTATACTCTTGAGCAAAGATGACAGCTTCAGCAATATCAGCAACATCAAAATTACTTGCTCTTGCTCTTAATGAAAAGCGTTTACCACCAATATAAACTGCATCTGCACCATATCTGATCGCAATCTTCGCTCTTTCAAGATCACCAGCTGGTGCTAATAATTCAATCTTACTCATAATGTAGTCTGCTCATACAGAAACCCTGTACCAAAACTTTCATGTGGATAATCTTTTTTAAGTCTATCAATGATGGCATTAGGATCGTCACCTTTTAAAACATCTTGATAAGCCTTGATAACTTCAAAATAGAGTTGGTCACTGATAAAGAAACGATCTAAACGTAAATGATCAACATGATCATTCAACACTTTCAACTCATTCAAACACCAAAATATATATGAACTATAAGTATAAGTCCCCATCTCATCTTCAAAAATAGGAAATCGTTCATTTCGACTCTCTTCTTGTGCTTTTATGTTAGGATTACCGTGAATTGAACTATTTAAAAAAACTTCTTGATATCCAGTTAACATCAAACGGCGACTTTGACTCATTCGCAAATGACCAAAACCGATCATCTCGCTTTTTTTCTTCTCTCCATCCAATATTCCTAAAACCTTTTCATAAGTTAACTCTTTAGCGATAACACAACGTTTTAAACCTAACTTCAAAAAGACCTTAAGGTCTCTATTATTAGTTAGGGTAGTATTACCATCAAATACAAGTAACTTTTCCATGTTCTTTTCCTTAGCGATCTGATATACAGCCATATCTGTAAAATAGATACCATCTACTTTAAATTTCAACAATTTGTCAAGATAATCAGACAGATCAGCAATATCTTCCTCATAAAAAAAGGCATCACATCTTATAGATAAATGCATGTCATTATCATGCACTAAACTTATCAGTTCCATTAATTGCTCATCAGCAATAACTGAGTTACTCACAGTCGCAAAACGCTTATCACTAATGATCAACTCTTTTATACCTAATTGTTTAAATTTGATTACTTCACTTATATCATATAATGTACAGATTAGATTCATATTAGCTCCTATTACTTTCCTATTATAGCATAAAGCGGTTTACTTAATTGATGAAAAAGTAGATAATGAAAGTGGTGATAGTATGCAAGATATAAATGATTTAAAACAACTTCAAACGATGGTAAGAACTTTTTGTGATAAGAGAAACTGGAAACAATTCCACAACCCCAAAGATCTAGCGATAGGTATGAGCGTTGAAGCTAATGAGTTACTTGATCTTTTTCGATTCAAACAAAATGAAGAATTAGACGCCGTGTTACAAAACAAAAAAGAAGCTATCGCTAATGAAATAAGTGATGTCTTCTTCTATCTGTTAAGATTCTCTGATCTTTATGACATTGATCTTTTCGATGCCTTCTTAAATAAGTTAAAGATCAATGAACAACATTATCCCGTTGATAAGGCCAAAAACAACAATAATAAATATAATGATCTTTAGAACTTTAAAATAATCCCTAAAACACCGGCAATTGCGATATAAAAGATAGGGTGCTTTTTATACTTATTACTGAAAAATAACAAAGTTACAAAGATAATGATCGGCATTATCTTAAATAGATCACCTATATTCTCAGTAACCTTAAACAATTCAAGATCAAATAGTGCTTCTTTCATGATACCAATGCCCGCCATGGCGATTAATGCACAAACAGCAGGTCTGATGCCATAAAAAGCACTTTTTAGAATCTTGCTATCCTTATATTTCTGCAAGCCTCTAGCTAAAAAACTACTAATAACAACACTTGGTATTGCCATTGCGAAGCTCGCAATGATCCCACCCAAAACACCACCTGCCACCATTCCCGCATAGGTTGCCATATTTATGCCAATTGGACCTGGAGTTGATTCACTAATAGCTATCATGTTAACAAGTTCAGCTACGGTAAACCATGGATAACGCTCGGCTATTTGAAATAAAAACGGTAAAGTTGCCAGTCCACCACCAATTGAAAAGAGTCCCGTTTTGATAAATTCATAAAACAATGTCAAATAGATCATGATTGACCCCTTCCTATCAATAAGCTAATGATAAATGCACCGATAATAACCGCTATCGTTGGAATATCAACAAATAATAAAATCGCCAGAGTAATAACAAATATACCAAGGGTAATCTTATCCACAACGCTATTTTTATACATCTTGATCACTGCATTGATAATGATAACTGCAACAGCGATCTGAATCCCACTAAAAGCCGATTCAACGATTGGTAAAGCGCTATATCTTTGAATGATACCAGCCAAGATCATGATAATGATGATCGAAGGACTTATCATTCCTAATGCTGCAGCAATTCCCCCTAATAAATCATTAACTTTATGACCAATATAAGTTGCAGTGTTTATAGCTATTATCCCTGGTGTACACTGACTTATCGCATAATAATCCATAACTTCAGTGACACTTACCCAACCTTTTTTTTCAACAGCTTCTCTTTCAAGAATCGGTAACATTGCATAACCACCACCAAAGGTAGAAATACCAATCTTAAAAAAAGTGATATACAATTCCCACAATTTACCCATAATACCTCCACAAGCATATTTCATTAACAACTCTAACTAATATTAAGTTAAAATTCAACAATTTTACTTTATCATATATAAACTACAACATATATCATTGATTATAACGCCAATACCCTTAAGATCTCTGTTGTGTTTTTAGATCATCAGCTGTTTTTTTTAGCATTCAATTGAATTGCAAATGGTTTTTTGCTGGTCTATCATTAATTTAGATAAAGATAGATATTTGATCATTTATATATCAAAAAAATAATGAGTTATTTCATAGCGATCTGATTTAAATAAATGGCTAAGACCATTAAAGGAGGATAAATGAAAAACGAATATATCGAAAACGCTATACGACTATTACAAGAGATTGAAGTTAAAGAAGAGGAAAACATTACTAAAGCTGCTCAACTTGTGGCAGATGCCATCATGAATGATGGCATCATGATTGCTTTTGGATCAGGACATTCAGTCGTTGGAGCAAAAGAGATCGTCAGTCGTGCTGGTGGTCTATTTGCAGCTAAACAGATCAAAGATCCATCAGATGGTGCTTTTGAACAATTAGAAGGTTCAGGAAAAGCCTTGATCAAACGTGTAGAGATCAAGCCCGAAGATGTTCTAGTATTAATATCTAATTCTGGTCGTAATCCTGCCAGCATTGAAATGGCAATTGAAGCCAAACGTATTGGAGCAAAGATCATCGTCGTTACCGCACTTGAAGCATCGAAACAACTCACATCAAGACACAGTAGTGGTAAACTATTATATGAGTTTGCAGACGCTATCCTTGATCTACACTCTGTAGTTGGAGATGCAGCTATCGAAGTTGAAGGCGTTCAAGGAAAAATCTGTGGTACATCAACATTAGCTACCGTTGCCTTGCTCCAAAGCATGATCCTATACGCAGTCAAGATAATGGTAAGTAAAGGGTACAACCCTCCAGTAAGAGTTAGCGCCAATGTTGACTATGCTCCCGCTAATCGTAGTTTAGAGATCGAAAAGAAATACGCTAACCGCATTTATCGAATATAATAGTATAAAGTAAAAAGCTCTAAGAAGAGCTTTTTATTTAATCAGGTAATACGCTTTTTAAGAACTCTGGGTTGACAGTGACTTTGGTTGTCTTCTTATCAAACACCTTTCGTCCTTCCACAAAAGTTGCCATTACCTCATAATCATCATCAATGACCACAAGATCAGCGTAGTTATCTAAAGCGATACTCCCTCTTTGTTTCAGATCATACTTTAAAGCAACATTATAACTACTCATCTTAATGACTTCTGCTAGATCCATTCCTAATACTTCTACTAGATTTTTTATACCATATATAACAGGCTTACTACTACCAGACAATCTGCCACTTTCACTTACGACAAAACCTTCTTCTGTTACATATATCGTCTTTCGATCATTATTTGCGTTCTCTTTTGTACCTTGATAATGTCCGACTGGTGCTCCTAAGAAACTACCATTATCAGATATCATCATGATCTTATCATTGTCTTTCATCCTTAAGATCAGTTTTACCATCGGTAGACTTACATGTAAGCCATCACATATTAGTTCACATGTTACTTCATTTCTTAAGATACAAGCTCCCATCGTTCCAACATCACGATGATGAAGACCTGTCATGACATTACCTAGATGAGTCGCAACACTTATCCCATTATCAATTCCGATATTAGCTTCTGCATAATTAGCGTTTGTATGATAAGCGCTTGTCGTAACATTAACTGATTTAAAATATCTTATAGCTTCTAGAGCTTTATCAACTTCCGGAGCGATAGCTACCAACTTAAGCCAACCTCTTCCTGCCTCATACATTTTTTTAGCATAATTTAGATCAACAGGAACATAATATGTGTTTTTAGGATCGCCTTTTTCACCAACTCTTGATCCCCAAGGACCTTCAGAGTGGATACCTAAAATCTTAGCACCACTTATTTCTTTTTCAGCGACATCCGCTAAGATTGGAAAATGTTCAGCCTTATTAACAGTTGGGAAGATTCCTGTTACTCCACACGATGCTTGTCCTAACAAACACGCTACTACCTCATCCTCAGTATTGCACTGAGCAAAACGATAACCAAAAGCTCCATGATTGTGCGTATCAATTATACCGGGAATGATCCTTTGATCGCCATAGTCCTCATAGGGTTCATCAAGACCTCCAGTAACGATACTCGCTACTTTACCATCTTTAATCCCAACAAATCCATCAACTATTCCATTTTCAGTATAAATACGCGTTGATTTGATAAACTTCATTTTCTCTCCTTTCTGATCTATTGATCTTATCTTTATCTTCATTCTAACCTAAATAAAACCTACTACTTTGCAAGCTATTTTTAATAGACTTTAAAATTATCTGCACTTCTTAACGTAAATCCTGTTTTAAATCAATTTTTTTATCAACTAGTGCCATAATGTTATCATTACGCGCATCTTGAAAAATATCATTAAAAAAATTGTTATCAACAGCCAAAAGTGCTGTAAGATAGTTATAAAACTTTAATCGAGCTAAAGTTACCCTAAATATCACTATAAACATGTGATCAAGATTTACTTCTTCAAATTTACAATTGTCGCCTAGCTTAGCCATGATCAAGATATTATCAAAATTCTTTAAATTGTAATGAACATAACTAATAGAATTCTTATATTTTTGGATATTATATATCTTCTCAGCAATATTTGTTCGCTCCTTTGTGGTAGGCATCGCATACTCATCAAGTAATTCTAACATTTTATCAACAACACTATTAAAACTATTACAATCAAAATCTAAAGTAACTATCTTATCAAAACCAACATCATCTTTTATATAGATTAGATCCATCAAATCATTTGTTAGTTTTGTGTGTGTGAACAATTCATCGTTTATATTAAATATCTTGATCTTTTTATCATCATGAATAATCGGGTTTGTATCGCTTATGATCATGTCGTATCGACGATATGCATCATCATAAATACTATTTAGATCGATCATCTTTATAGACTCATACATGTTAGGATTTATTATTTTCTGATAGTGTTGATATTGTAACTGATTATACAATTGTCCTAAAGTATGAGAAATAGCTATTTTAGGTAGTTTAAAATCAAACTTGATCTCTTCTAAATATAAACTAATAATATTTGATATATCAAAAAATTGGGTACGATGGATCTGTAATCCAAAACGCTTACATAAGATACGATTTATCTCAAAAACGATCTTAGCGATTATCGGATAATCATAATATTTTTGTGATACGCCAAAATACGGATACTGATAAGTTGCTAATAAGCCAAACTTTAGTTTATTTATTACCTTAATCGTCCAAACATAGAGAACATCATACCAAAGTGTATTACTTAGATCAATGTGCCAGATTGATCTTAAATAAGTTATGATATCACTACACAATAGATCACAATCTTCTTTATATTTGATCGTCTTATTCAAGTAAGAAGTCGCATAATCACGATAAACCACCAACAGAACGCTTAGTGACAAAATTTCATTTTCTTCATTTCTCTCAAACAGAATATCAAGAGCTTTATAGATTTCCTTTGCTATTAAATACTCTTCACTATTTACAAGAGATAAAATGTTTTCGTTTTCTATCCTATTTATATAATTATTATTATGCGTACGAGTTAGTTGGATGATAATGTATTCTGCTAATCGTCTCTTTTCACTCGATGAAAAAGTAAAGCGATATTTATTCAGCGTTGTTTCAATTATATTTCGAATTCTAATATAAAAACTTCGAGTATCAATAAATTCTGATAGATCGATATTATCATCACTTAGTATTGTTGTATTGCATCTTAATTTAATGGTGTTTAGCGCATAACGTTTTGCTAGTTCATCACCTTTGATCATAATGCCTGCATAAGGTATCCCATGGATTTCAAGATCATAGGTAGTAAATATCTCACGAATGAATCGCATATCATTTCTAAGGTTTGATCTAGAGTATCCTAATTTAGTCGCGATCGTTTCAATAGACAATGGCTGCTTACTATTAATTAGACTATCGGCGATATAAGAAACTCTCAAGATAAGATTGCGTGGACGACGAATATTTTTATTATAAAAAGCAAAACATTCATTGATGATAGCTTTAAATAGTTCTTCATCTTTAATTTGGTATGATATATTCTGATCTTCGATGACTAATTTTGTACCATAACAATCACTGATTATCTCCATTATTAAAATATCTTTCTTTAAAGTATTAGATGTTATATGAAATAATGATATCAGTTCATTAAAACTAACTTTTTTATATATGAATATATGAAAGAGTTCAAGATAATTGCGAATGTGGTACTTTGTCATATAATCCCTTTTAAATTATAGCGTACAAATGATTAGTTATCAATTATATATATATTTGTTTTTGTAATTGCTATTTTTATCACATATTATGTGCAATAAATTGATGATATATTATCAATATTTTAGCACTTAAGCTTGTCTATCAATCATCGATTTATCAAAGCGCTTCCAATATGATGAAATTAAAGGAGGTTCAAAATATAATGAACGTATTTCTATTAGCCACTATATTAGCTGTGTTTGCTGCATTTCTTAGTGTAACACAAAGTATGGGCTTTGGATTGAGAACGCCATTGATCGGTGGTATCTTTACTGGATTAATGGTAGGGGATGTCAACCTTGGTTTCGAAATTGGAGCTACCACTACATTGATGAGTATTGGATTTTATACTTATGGTGGAGCTACCATTCCTAACTATGTTGTAGGCGCTATATTTGGCGTTGTTGCTGCAGCGAAAACTGGTGATAGTACGATTGGTTTAACGATCGCTGTTACTTTAGCGTTACTAATGACGCAAATGGATATCTTAAGAAGAGCTTCAGCAACGATATTCCAGCATCTAGCGGATGGTGCATTAGCTAAAAATAATATTCGCACCTTTGAGTTATGGACTCTTGGAGGAATGATCCCTAAAATACTAGCTGATGGATTACCGGTATTTATTGGTGTTTTATTAGCTGATAACCTTACTGTTTTAGCTGAGTTTTCAAGTAGTGTAAAATGGTTTACTGATGGTTTGGCAATCGTAGGTAAAGCATTGCCAGCTGTTGGTTTCGCATTGTTGTTGACCTACATGAATATCAAGAGTTTCTGGCCGTTTATGATTCTTGGTTATGTATTGTTTGCTTACATAGGCGTGCCTACAGTCGGTTTAGCATTGGTAGGAGCTGCTGCTGGCTTTTTATTCACTGTTAAGAAAGGAGCACAATAATGGCAAGAACAAATGTAAAATTATCTAAAAAGGCAAAATCTAGTGCAGCCTTCCGTCATAATATCTTCTTACAGATCTGTTGGAACTATGAAAGAATGCAAGCTGCTGGTTATGCATACGCTATGGTTCCAGTAATCAAAGAATTATATGATGATAATGCTGAACGTTGTCGTAATCTTGAAAGACACATGCAGTTCTATAATACTCATCCGGGTGCTTCTGCTGTAATCTTTGGTGCTGATGTTGCGTTGGAAGAAAATTACGAACCAGAAATGGGAGATAATCTAAAGGTTGCTCTAATGGGTCCTTTAGCAGGTATCGGCGATACTATCCAAGCAGTATTAGTTACTCCACCATTTATGATCTTGGCAGCTTCATTAGCTGTTGAAGGTAGTTGGTTAGCTCCAGTAATGGCTGTATTACCTATTTTTGCTTTATTCTTATTAAAATGGCCACTATTCGCTTTCGGTTATAAAAGATCAGTTAATGTCATCGAAGATGTAAGTGGCAGTTCAGGCTTTGAACAACTACAAGTTGCCGCTAGTATCCTTGGTATGACTGTTATTGGTGGTTTCGTTCCTAGTATGTTGAAATCATTGGTTATCAAATGGAGACCAGGTGTTACTTTAGAAGGTGATTCCGGTGTCATTGAGGGTGTATCTGATATCCAAAGAACATTAGATGCTATCCTTCCATATATGTTACCAATCTTACTTGTTGCCTTCTGTTACTGGTTGATCAAGATTAAAAAGTTTACACCATTAAAAACATTATTAGTTGTATCAGTGATCATGTTTGCTGCTGGTGCATTAGGTATCGTATAGCATTAAGCAAAAAGATTGTCATCAGACAATCTTTTTTTGATGTGAACATCTATATAAAATACGCTATAATGGTACAAAGAAAGAAGTGATAGAATGCGTTATATTGATCTTAGAAGTGATACTGTTACCAAGCCAACTGTTAAAATGCGAGAAGCAATGTTTACTGCCGAAGTTGGCGATGATGTTTATCATGATGATCCAACCATGATAGAACTAGAGAAACAAGCTGCTAAAATACTAAATAAAGAAGCTGCTTTATTTGTACCAAGTGGAACGATGGGAAATCAATTATGTATTATGACCCATACTAAACGAGGTGATGAGATAATCACAAATGCCAATAACCATATCATCGTTCATGAGGCAGGAGCCTTAGCTGTTTTATCGCAAGTAAATACTTATCAGATTCACAATGATACCGATATGATATACCCTCAAGATATCATTGACGGTTTTCGTGCTGATGATGTCCATGCTCCAAGAACATCATTAGTATGTTTAGAAAATGCTTTAAGTAATGGAACCGTCGTTCCACTTGATATCATGAAAGCCGATTATGAAGTTGCTAAAAGCTTAGGTCTAAAAGTACATTTGGATGGTGCCAGAATCTTTAATGCTGCTGTAAGTCTAAACATTGATCCAGCAAAGATCGCATCATATGCTGATAGTGTCATGTTTTGTATTTCAAAAGGATTATGTGCACCAGTTGGATCACTAATCGTTGGAAGTCATGATTTTATAAAGCAAGCTGAAAGAAATCGTAAATTATTAGGTGGGGGTATGAGACAAGTTGGCTTTTTAGCTGCTAGCGGGTTGATCGCTTTAAATGAAATGACAAAACGATTAGATGATGATCATAAATTAGCAAAATATCTAGCATCTAAACTTAACGAGTTTGAAATTATCGAACTTGATGAGAGCAAAGTACAGATTAACATGGTTTTCTTTAAGATAAAAATACCAGATTTTGATCATCAGGCATTTTATGATCATTTAAGCTTGCATAACATTAAGATCAACCCTCAAGATCATGGTCAATATCGTTTTGTAACACATAATGATATTAATCAAGATGATGTGGATAAAACATTAAGATTAATAAAAGATTATCTAGTCAAGATTGCCTAATGGCAATCTTTTTATTAAATATTCATAAACGTCCGCAAAACGATCAACAATATGATCTGCCGCATTCAAGACATCATGGTGACCATTAACCATCGCAAAACTAATACTAGTGTTTTTAAACATCGATATATCATTAGGAGAATCACCAATCGAAGCTACTTCACTTTTATCAAAGCCAAGATAAGCAATCACATCTTTAACCGTTTTACCTTTATCTATCCCCTTAGGTGTGATATCCATTAAATGTGAGGATGATTGATTTATTTCGAAATATGCTGAAAATTTATCTTTTAGATCAGCCATTACCTCTAAGAACAGCTCTTGCTGTTCACTAGATACAACAAAACGATTAACTTTGATATCTTCCATCATTAAAAACTGCTTTAAGCTTATTGGCTGATATACATCACGATAACGCATCTTAACTAAAGTATCATGTCGATACTCTTGGTTGTCAATTGAGCTAGCTTTCATATAGATGTTAGGATAAGTACTAACTACATACTCATAAACCATTTTCAATGCATCAACATCAACAAGATGAGATATTATCACTTCATCATTGATAACCGCTGTTGAGCCATTGGCACCAATAACGTCTAATGAAAGATCATAGCTACTTAAGCAATTACGAATAAAGCCATGGTCACGCCCACTAGCAACGATCACCTTAATTCCTTGATCTTGTAATCGTCTTAATACTTCTAGATCATAATCTTTGATCAAAGTCTTATCATTTTCATATGTAAGAAGCGTGTGGTCTAAATCGCTTACCAATAATTTGATCATAACGTCACCTTTTCAACAAAAAACATTCTATCATATTATTGTTATTAAATGTTAATTAGCGCATAATTATAATATGAAAAACAATATCAAATCGCTTCCATTAACGATCGTAGCTGTAAGTAAAAACCGCAGTAAAAGTGATATAAAAAGGTTATTTGACCAAGGTTTTACCATCTTTGGTGAAAACCGTGTTCAAGAGTTGCTCACAAAGGTCGATATCGATCTACCGATCATTTGGCATATGATCGGTCATCTTCAGACCAATAAAGTTAAGTTCGCAGTAAAATACTGCGCAATGATCCAATCAGTCGATAGTTTAAAGTTACTTAAAGCGATCGATCAAGAAGCACAGAAACAAGATAAAGTTATGCCTGTATTGATCCAAGTCAATATTGCCAAAGAAGAAACAAAATTTGGCATCACTAAAGATGAATTGATCCCAATGATAAATAAAGCAAAAGAACTCGATAATATCATCATCAATGGACTTATGGTGATTGGACCTAATACTGATGATAAAGATAAGATCTTAACTGTTTTTCAAGAGGGTAATTTAATCTATCAAGAATTAAAAAAGATCGCGCAAAGCAA
>JAQUCI010000153.1 GCA_028686295.1 Erysipelotrichaceae bacterium
CCTTGATACGACTATTTATGATCGAATTATCACCATTGAGGACTCAGAGGCTTTACAGGCAACTTTAGATATTACAGATACCGATGGAATATTTGTTGGTATATCAGCAGGAGCAGCTATCGCTGCAGCTGTAAAAGTTGCTTTACAAAAAGAAAATATAGGTAAGAATATCGTTATTATTTTACCTGATGGTGGAGAACGTTATCTATCAATGGATATTCATGATATTAAGGAGTAATAATGAAAAGCAAGGATAAGAGCACAAGTCGTTCACAGATCGCAAGACGTTTAGTTGACTTTTATGATGATAAACAACTAACAATGTTTGATAAAAACAAACAAGTACCATCTTTAAAGGAAATATCAAGTTTGATCGAGTTATTGCTTAAAGCAGTTTTCCCATCATATTATAATCGGGAGCTAACTGACAAAAATGATGCTTTAGCTTATGTCAACTGCACACTTGATCAATTAAGATTTAAATTGAAGACACAGATACGTTTGGCAATCTTGTTTTGTAAACATGTTGATTGCGATGAAGATAAGGTTGATCAGATATGTGATGATTTTATCCAAGTGATCCCAGATGTTCAAACAAAGTTATTAAAAGACGCTAAGATGATCTATGATAAAGATCCTGCTGCTACTAGCATCGAAGAGATAATCATTACTTATCCTGGATTTTTCGCGATATTTGTTTATCGCTTTGCTCATGTATTATATGAAATGAAAGTTCCTATCATACCAAGAATGATGAGTGAGCGTGCGCATAGTAATACGGGCATTGACATAAATCCTGGAGCACAGATTGGTGATCATTTCTTTATTGATCATGGTACTGGTATCGTGATTGGCGAAACAGCGATCATTGGTAATCATGTCAAAATCTATCAAGGAGTAACATTGGGGGCTTTATCGACTGCTAAAGGGCAATCGTTGGCTGGTGTAAAGCGTCATCCAACTGTTAAAGATAACGTTACGATCTATTCTAATGCAACGATCTTAGGTGGTGATACGATCATTGGTGAGAATGTTGTCATTGGTGGGAATGCTTTTGTCACAGAATCCGTTCTAGATAATACTAAAGTGAGTTTAAAAAAGCCTGAGTTACATTATAAAGAGAATAAGCGAAAATAAATTCGCTTTTTCTCTTGTATTTTTTTGTCAGTGTGGTATATTAATAAAAATGCTTTTAAGTTCAGTACTGTGAGACTGGCAAAGCGCTATCGTAAACTACTTTTATTTTGCATGCGAAGCAAGCCTTGTCTGATCACGGACAAGGCTTTTTTACAAGAGGAGGAAAACTAATGGAGTTTAAATCGATGTTAATGGATCAAAAAGCGGTCGAAAGAACTTTGATGCGGATGGCTCATGAGATCATTGAGAATAATCATGGCATTGAAGATCTATGCTTAGTTGGAATTAAGACCAGAGGAATTCCCTTAGCTAATCGCTTGGCTGATAACATTGAAAGTATCACTGGTGAGCGAATTAATGTTGGTAGCCTTGATATCAATCTATATCGAGATGATCTAAAACAAAGATCTATCGATCCAGTATTAAATTCTACTGATATCAATTTTGACATAGAGGGAAAAAATGTCGTGTTGGTTGATGATGTCATTTACACTGGACGAACAGTTAGAGCAGCAATGGATGCTTTGTTTGCGATTGGTAGAGCAGCTAAGATCAGATTGATGGTATTGATCGATCGTGGTCATCGTGAACTGCCGATTAGAGCTGATTTTGTTGGAAAGAATATACCAACTGCTAAAACAGAAGTAATCGCTGTTAATTTAGCTGAGACAGATGGGAGTACAGGCGTAAGCCTTTTCCAAATATAAAAATAGAGGAGGATGTATGGAGAAAAAGAATACCGTAGGTTATCTACCTGATGAAAGGCCACCGATTTGGCAATTATTACTGTATGCAGTACAACAAGTTATCGTAATGTTCCCAGCAACTGTTGCTGTAGCATTGGCGACTGGCTTCCACATTTCAACAACGATATTTGCTAGTGGACTTGCAACATTAGGGTTTGTTTTGATCACAAAACGTCAATTACCATTATATTATGGATCAAGTTTCTCATATCTATCGGCGATCACTGGACTTATGTCATCTAGTGCATTGGCTAATAGCACATTGAATGAAAAGATCTCAATTGCTCAGTTTGGTATCATCATGTCTGGTTTGGTATCAATCGTAGCTGGTTTGATCGTTAATCGTTTTGGAAGAGATTCAGTTGAGAAGATCTTACCTGCATCGATCACTGGACCTGTTGCGATGGTCATTGGTCTTACTTTAGCAGGTGTGGCAATGAGTGATATTGGATCTGTTGCAAATGCAACAGATATCAGTATGGTAAACGCTCAAACAGCTAGTAATCTGGCATGGGTCGTTGGTTTGATCACTTTGTTTTCGGTTATCTTATTGTCTGTATATCTTAAGGGTTTCTGGGGTCAGTTGCCACTATTATTAGGACCGATCATTGGTTGTGTAGCTGCGTATTTGATCCAGGTCAGTACTGGTGTAAGTCTATTCAGAGTCTTACCAGCAACGGCTAATAGTGGATTCTTCGCTTTACCGATATTTACCCTACCAAAGGCTAGTTGGTTAGCGGTTGCGGCAATCATGCCGATTGCGATCGCAACGATTCCTGAATCTACAGCTCATGTATATCAATTAGATATCTACGTAAATGATCTTGCTAAGAAAAAAGGTGTAGATAAAGATTATAAGATAAAAGATAAATTAGGTTTGAATTTGATTGGTGATGGGGTTGCAGATATGATAGCTGCCATGATAGGTGGACCGGCAGGAACAAACTATGGTGAAAATATCAGTGCAATGGCGATCACAAAAGTATTCTCAGTACCAGTATTAGCTACAGCCGCAATCGTAGCGATGATCATCTCTTGCTTTACTCCATTGATCAATACGATCTATGCATTACCACA